>DATIQI010000071.1:0-14696 GCA_035470985.1 Acidobacteriota bacterium | reverse complement strand
CGCTACCATCCCTCCTCGAGATCACGAAACGCTGAGGCAACCGTCCATGTCCGAAAGGGGTGGCTCGTGAAACGTTTCACACAAGCGAACCGGCGCCGCCGGTCGAAGGCGCTCTCCCCGGCGCTGAAGGCGTACCTGGCCAAGACCGATCGGCTCCGCGCGGGGCGCGATCCTCTGACGTTGATGCGCGGCGCCCCGGCGCGTTTGAATCGGGCGGTGGCGGGCCTCTCGGCCGCGAAGCTCCGGAAGCGCCCGGCGAAGGGGACGTGGTGCATCCAGGAGATCGTGGGGCATCTGATGGACACCGAGGTGGTCTACGCCTACCGCTGGCACATGGCGTTCGGGCAGTCGGGCTCGCCCATCCAGGGGTACGACCAGGACGTCTGGATCCGCGAGGAGGGCTACCGGAATCGGAAGTGGAGCGTCCGCGCGATGGTGGATCACATCGCGGCGATGCGTCGCGCGACGCTCTACTACCTGGAGCGGCTCCCGCGCGCGGAGAAGACGAAGCGGCACGGGATGCACAGCGAGCGGGGCCGGGAAACCGTGCGCCGCACCGAGGAGCTGATCGCGGGGCACGACATCAACCACCTGGAGCAGATCCGGGCGATCAAGAAGAAGTACGGCTGGTAGCGTCGGGCCGCGGCCCTAGCCGCGGATCGTCGCGCCGCGCGCCGCGTCGAGGAAGGCGCGCACCAGACGCCGCGAGACGTCCGCCGACGCCGCGCGCTCGGGGTGCCACTGCACGCCGAGGTAGAAGGGATGGTCGGAGCGCTCGATCGCCTCGACCACGCCGTCCTCCGACTTGGCCGCGACGCGGAAGCCGGGCGCCACGGCCGCCAGCGACTGGTGGTGGTAGGAGTTCACGACCGCCGACTCCATGGCGAGCACGCGATGGAGGAGCGATCCCTTCTCGATCCGGATCGCGTGGTCGTGGGAGACGCCCTCCGGCTCGTCTTCGTGCGGGAGCGAGCCCGGCAGATCCGCCGCCACGTGCTGGTAGAGCGTCCCGCCGAAGACGACGTTCATCGTCTGCATCCCGAGACAGATCCCGAGGAGCGGCTTCCCCGCCTCGTGCGCGGTCTTCGCCCAGAGGAAGTCGGCCGCCACCCGCTCCGGCGCCGCGATCACGGACTCGGGCCGCGCGTCCTGCCCGTAGCGCGCGGGATCGATGTCGCGGCCTCCCGTCAGCACGATCCCGTCGAGGCGGTCGAGGTAGGCGCGCGCCTCCTCCCGCGTCTCGACCGGGGGCAGGAGCACCGGCAGGGAGCCCGCCGCGGCGAAGAGTCCGGGGTAGTTCCGCCAGAGCCGCACGACGCCGTTGTTCCGGGCGTGGCGCTCGAAGGAGGCGGCGATGCCGATGAGGGGAGCGGCCATTCGGTCTCCGATCGGGTCAGTAGCCGAGCGCGGGATCGACGCGGTTCAGGAGCGGCTTGCCGCGCGCGTCGCGCGCCAGATTCTCGCGGAAGAGCGACAGGGCCCGCGGCCAGAACGAGCGGGAGACGCCCGAGACGTGAGGCGTGAGGAGCACGCGATCGAGCGTATAGAGTTCGCTCTCGCGCGGCAAGGGCTCCACCGCGGAGACGTCGAGCGCCGCGCCCGCGATCCGCCCCTCCCGCACCGCGGCGGCCAGGGCCTCCTCCCGCACCAGCTTCCCGCGCGCGATGTTCACGAACCAGGCGCCGCGCCGCATCCGCGCGAACGCGGCCGCGTCGAAGCGCCCCTCGGTCTCCGGCGTGAGCGCGGCGCTCAGGACGAGCGCGTCGCTCTCGTCCAGGAGCCGCTCGAAGCCGTCGGAGCCCAGGAACGCGGCGACCGGCGGCTCCTCGCGCGGGAGCCGAAGCGCGTCGAGGAGCGCCTCGTCCCACGTGAGGGGCGTCTCCGGCCGGCGCTTCAGCGCGATCACGCGCATCCCGAACGCGGCCGCGCGGCGCGCCACTTCCCGCCCGATCAATCCGTAACCGAAGATTCCGAGCGTCTTGCCGTGCAGATCATGGGGCATCCCCGCCTCGGTCCACCAGCCGGGGCGGTTCATGCCCTGCCCGCTCCGCTGTTCGTCCAGCGCGCGCGGGAAGGCGCGCGCCAGGGCGAGGAGCGAGCCCATCACGTGCTCGGCGATCGGAATGGAATGGGCGCCGCGGGAGCTGGTCAGGAGCGCCCCGGTCGCGCGGAAGCCGGGTGTGAGGTACGCGCCCGCCCCCGCGGCGGGGACGTGGAGCCATCGCAACCGCTTCGCCCGGGCCCAGACCTCGTCGCCGGGCCTCCAGGCGAACGCGATGTCGGCCTCGCCGATCTTCTCCAGCAACTCCTCGTCGGCTCGGGCGCGATCCACGCGGAGATCGGGGAAGTCGCGCGCCAGCGCGGCCACCTCGTCGTCGGGAATGCGCCAGGCCGGGGCCTCGTCCTCGAGCCAGAGGAGGAGCCGCCTCACCGCCGTGCCCGCTCCACGCGCCGCCGCCTCAGAGCGACCGCCCTTCCTCCCGCAGCAGCATCCGCCTCAGGAGCGCCACCGGAAGCGACCCCTGCGCCAGGATCGTCGCGTGAAACGTCCCCAGGTCGAAGCGGTCGCCCTGCTCCCGCTGGAAGTCGTCGCGCAGCTTCCGGATCTGGAGCGCGCCGAGCGTATAGATGATGTAGGTCGGGTCGAACGCCGCGCGGAAGGCCTCGCGCTGCGCGTTCACCGGCTCCATCCCCGCGTGGTCCTGGAAGTACTTCGTCGCCTCCTCGATCGTCATCCCCTTCGTGTGGACGCGAAGCCCCACCTGGAAGCGGCAGGCGCGGACCAGGGCCCACCGGAGCATTCCCAGTTCCAGCTCGGGATCGCCGCCTCCGTAGCCGTGGTCGATCATCGCCTCCTCGACGTAGAGGCCCCACCCTTCGGCGAACGAGCCGCAGCCCGACGTCTTCCGCGCGAAGGAGGGAACGTCGCGCGCCCAGAGGTAGTGGGCGTAGTGCCCGGGATAGGCCTCGTGGATCGAGACCGAGGAGAGCGCGCCGCGCGCGAAGCCCTGGAGGTACTCCTTCGTCCGCGTCTCGTCCCAATCGGCGCCGGGAAGGCTGATGTTGTAGTAGCCGCGGCGCCCCACGGTCTCCAGGGGGCCGGGCGTGTCGAGCGACGCGAAGGAGCGGTTCGCCGCGAACTCGGGCGTCGGCCGGACCGTGCAACGTTCCTCCGAGGGCATGGCGAGGAACTTGGACGCGACGCAGAAGGCGCGCTGGCCCTCCAGCATGGCGGTGGCGGCCGCGAGGAGCGAGTCCTTCGGCGGGTAGTTCGCGCGCGTCTTCGCCAGCGCGTCGGCGAACGTGCCGCCCGGAACGATCCGCTCCGCGCACGCCTTCGCCCGCGTCTCGAGCCGCTCCATCTCCCGCGCGCCGATCTCGAGGAGCGAGTCGAGCGCCGTGTCCACCATCTCCTCGTAGTAGAGCTTCTTCCGGTACCGCTCGGCGCCCAGGACGAACGAGCCGTCGCTCCGCGGGAGGAGCGTCTCCTTCATCCACGCGACGTGCGCGGTCACCGCGGCCCGGGCCTTCTTCAGGGCCGCTTCGTAGTCGGCCCAGAGCGCGGGATTCTTCACCGACGCGAACGCGCGCGGCACCGTCTTCTCGATGTAGTCGATCGTTCCGGGGAATTCCTCGATCGCGAACTGGGTGTACATCACGGGAGGGCGCTTCAGGAGCTTCTGCCCCTGGCTCAGGAGCCGGGGCGCGGCGCTCAGCCGGCCGACCAGGCTCTTCAGCCGCGTCTCCGGCGGGGCGAACTCCTGACTGATCAGCTGGTCGATGGGATAGCCGAAGTTGTACACGCCGGGATCGGTCTCGAACCGGCGCTCCTCGGTCATCCGGAAGAGGTCCGCCTCCATCTGGTGGTGATAGAGGTCGAAGTCGATCTTCCCGGCGTCGTCCAGCTGCTCGCGGTCGATCTTCTGCATCTTCGCCATGGACGTGCGGATGCTCCGCTCCTCGGACGCGATCGTCGCGGGCGTGAGATCGGGGAGCTTCGCGTCGTACGCGTGCATCCCCGCTCCGGTCGCGCGCTCCGGGCTGAAGGAGAAGCGGTCCATCACGTACTGGCGGACCAGCTGCTCGAAGCGGCGCTGCATGACGGGGAAGCGCGCCGCGTCGGACGCGGAGGGCGCGGACGAGGGCGGGGCGGCCTTCGTCTCCTCGGCGCGGGAGGCGGCGGACACGAGGAGCGCCAGGACCGCGATCATCGCCGCGGCGGCCGGGAAGCGGTGCGTCATGGGGTACCTCCTGGGGGAGACGCGGCGCCCGGGGCGGCCGCGGAAACCCGCCCGAAGATCATTCGGGCGGCGACGACGACGAGGAGAATCGCGAAGAGCCGCGTGAGCGTGGGGCCGCGGAGCGCGTGCGCTCCGGTCGCCCCGATCCAGCCGCCCAGGGCGCCGCCCACGAAGAGCGCCGGCAGGAGGCGCGGCGCCGCGTGCCCGTGCTTCCAGTACGAAAGGGCGCCGACGACTCCGATCGGCACGATGAGCGCCAGCGACACGCCCTGCGCCGCGTGCTGGCCCAGCCCTTCGGCCAGGACGAGAACCGGCACGAGTAGGATACCGCCTCCGACGCCGAGAAGGCCGGCGAAGGTCCCGACGCCGAATCCGAGAAGCGCGTTCCACGGCGCGGCCCAGACCGTGCCGTCCGACGCGAGCGGCGGCGCGAGCAGCATGCGGGCGGCGGAAGCGAGCATGGCCACGCCGAAGAGCCCCTTCAGATTCCGCGCCGTGATCCGCTTCGCCAGCGAGGCGCCCAGCATGACACCGGGGACCGCGCCGAGCGCGAGGACCGCCACCAGCGACCAGGGGATCGAATCCGCCCGGACGTAGGGCTCGGCCGCCACCAGGGCCGTCGCGATGAAGAAGGAGAGCGACGTCCCCTGGGCCTGGTGCTGGGTCTGCCGCAGCCCGTGGACGAGGAGCGGCACCAGCACGATCCCGCCGCCGATCCCCATCAACCCGCCGAGGGCGCCCGAAAGGACGCCGAATAGGAACGGAAGTGCCGCCGAGCGCATCAGTTCCGGGAACCTACCACAGCGCCCGCCGCCGCGCGCCCGCCGACTTGACGCTCGGAGCCCGGCCGGGTGCGCGCGTTGACTTGCCGGTCCGGCGGCAAGTACGCTCAGGGCTCGCGTTCTCACGCGGAACCATGCTCCTTCACGTTCCCAAGCTTCGCCCGCGCGTCCTCTGGACCCTCGCGTTTCTCGGCGCCCTCGTCCTCGCCGTGAACGCGACGATCTTTCTATCCATCAAGACCTCCCAGAGATTCCTCGACGAGGAGCTGGGGAAGCGCCTCGAGGGAACGGCGCAGATCGCGGGGCTTCTGGTGCGTCCCGAGCACTTCGCCGCGCTGGTGAAGATGGCGGACGACGCCGCGCGCAGCGGCGCCGTCGAGTCGGTGCCGGCCTCGGAGGCGCTCGCCGAGACGGCGGGCCGCGACTCGCTTCCCGAGCCGGGGCCCGCCCCGATCGGCGCCTTCGCGCCACCCGATACGAACTGGTCGGGAGCGCTCCCCGACACCGCGACCTTCGACTTCGTGGCGCAGATGGACGCCATCGACGCGGCGGACGCCGTGCGCGCGGAATGGAAGAAGCTGGCCGAGGGCGCGGAAGCCTCGAACGTGGTGCTGCTGGACGCCCAGTCGCGCCCGCTCCTGCGCCTGCGCCAGCCGTTCGCGGTGGAAGGGGGCCTCCTGACGCTCGACGACGCCGCGCTGGCGCGCGCCCTGATCGGCGAGCCGGCCCACTCGGCGCTCTACGAGAAGGACGGCCAGTACCTCCGCTCGGGCTACGCGCCGGTGTTCGACGTGGACGGCACGGTGCTCGGCGCCGTGGTGGTGGAAGGCGCCTCGGCCGCGTTCCGCCCGCTCACCCTGATCCGCACGTCGCTCTACGGAACCGCGATCTTCGCCTCGCTCCTCGTGGTCCTCATCGGCCTCGGCTACGTGCGCACGGTGGGGCACCTCGCCCGCATCGAAGCGAACCTCCGCCGCACCGACCTCCTCGCGTCCGTGGGGCAGGTGGCCGCGGGCGTCGCGCACGAGATCCGGAATCCCCTCGCCGTCCTGCAGGGCGCGGCGGCGCGCCTCCACCGCGGCGACGCGCTCCCGGCCGGCGAGCGGGTGGAACTCCTCCGGATGATCGACGAGGAGACGAAGCGGATGGGGATCGTGGTGCAGAACTTCCTCGATCTCGCTCGAGGACCGAAGGCGGAGGAGGCGCGCCTGTTCGAATTGAAGCCGGTCCTCCTCCAGTCGCTCTCCATCCTCCGCGTGGAGCTGGAGCGCTCGAACGTGGCGCTGGAATTCGAGTGGAACGCGCCCGAGACGCTGGCCGTGGAGGGGCACGCCCACGCGCTCCACCACGTTTTCCTGAATCTCGCCCTGAACGCCCGCGACGTGATGCCGACCGGGGGGCGTCTGAAAGTGCGCGTGACGGCGCGCCGGGGCGAGGTGCGGATCTACTTCGAGGACACGGGCCCGGGCGTCCCGCCCGAGCTGCGGAACAAGATCTTCCAGCCCTTCTTCACCACGCGCGCGACGGGGACCGGGCTCGGCCTCGCGTTCGTCGATCTGACCGTTTCCGAGCACGGCGGATCGGTTACAGTTGGTTCGGCGCCCGGGGGCGGCGCCGCCTTCGAGATCCGGCTTCCGGCGGAGGTCGGATGACCCGGCCGGCGGATGCCCGACAGACGCCCCCAACCAGGGAGCAAGGCAAGCCCATGGCGGAACGCATCCTCGTCGCGGAAGATCAGGAGAACCTCTGCCGCCTGATCCAGACCACTTTGGCGGAGCATGGATACGAGGTCTCCGTCGCCCTCGGCGGCGACGCGGCCATCCACGAGCTGCAGGCCCGCGAATTCGACCTCGTCGTCTCCGACATGCGGATGCCGGGGGCGAGCGGGGCCGAGGTCTTCCGGAACGCCCGCGCCCAGTCCTACCAGCCCGACGTGATTCTCATGACCGCCTTCGGCGACGCGCGCGAAGCCGTCCAGATGATGAAGGACGGCGCCGCCGACTACATCCTGAAGGACAACCTCCTCGAGGAGCTGGCCCTCCGCGTCCGCCAGGTGCTGGAGACGCGGAAGCTGAAGGCCGAGTCGAAGGTGATGCAGGGGCGGATCGAGTCGCTGGAGGAGCAGATCCACATCCACCGCTTCGATACCATCGTCGGAGGGGGACCCGCAATGCGCGACGCGGTGAACCTGGCGCGGCGCGTGGCGCCCACCGACGCGAGCGTGCTCCTGACGGGGGAGAGCGGCACCGGCAAGGAAGTCTTCGCGCAGGCGATCCACGCGGCCAGCCTCCGCGCGAAGGCCCCCTTCGTTCCCGTGAACTGCGGCGCGCTCCCGGAGACGTTGCTCGAATCGGAGCTCTTCGGACACGAGAAGGGCGCGTTCACCGGGGCGATCCGGACGAAGCCGGGCCGCTTCGAGGTCGCGGACGGAGGCACCGTCTTCCTCGACGAAATCGGGGAGCTGCCGCAGAGCACGCAGGTGAAGCTGCTCCGATTCCTCCAGGACCACACCTACGTGCGCGTCGGCGGCGAGGAGCTGCGGCGCACCGACGTCCGGATCCTGGCGGCCACGAACCGGAGCCTCGAAGAGATGATCCGCGAGGGGAAATTCCGCGAGGATCTCTACTACCGGCTGAACGTCTTCCCCATTCGCCTGGTACCGCTGCGCGAGCGCCGCGAGGACGTGCCGCAGCTGGTGCAGCACTTCCTCGCGCAGCACGACCGCGCCCTCTCCGATCTGAAGCCCGAGGCGCTCGACTACCTGAAGGACTACGACTTCCCCGGGAACATCCGCGAGTTGCAGAACCTCATCGAGCGGGCCTGCATCCTCGCCGGCTCCGGTTCGATCGACCGGCACCACTTCCCGATCGAGCGCGGACGGCTGGCGAGCGACTCCGGGGACCTCCTGTCGCTCGGCCTCAGCATCGATCAGATGGAGCGCCGGATGATCCTCGAGGCGCTCGAGCGCTCCCAGGGAAACAAGACGAAGGCGGCCGGCCTCCTCGGGATCAGCCGCCGAGCCCTCTACTCCCGCATGGAGAGCCACGGAATCCCCTTGGGCGGCGCCGAGTCGGAACCGGCCGAGTCGGGGAGTCCCGCCGCGGAGTAGGTCCCGGCCCTCCGGCCCGTACCGTCGGGCCCGCTCGACTCGGCGCGAAACCGTCCGGCGCTCGTACGCGCCGGTACGAAACGCCACGGGCCGGAACAGTTTGGCACGCCGTCCCCCCGTGTGGACGCCGGGGCATCCCCTCGCACCTCATGATCGGGCTTCGATTTCCGGGCGACCCCCACCCCTAAGCCCAAGCATGGCATGGACATTGCCTTCAGCCTACCGACTCGCGCCATGGCCGGACGAGATCAGGGGAGAGCGATTCGATAGCAGCCGACTAACGGAAGGAATTCGAAGGAATGGTGGGGCGCCTTCTCGGGATCGCGTTCGCGATCCTCGTCATGGCCGCCTGCGGCGTCGCCGCGGTGGCGGCCGATCCGGTGACGTCCGTTTCCGAGCCCGACTCGGCAACGGGAACGCCGGAGACTGCCCCTCTGTCGGAGCCGCCCAAGACCGAAGTGCCGGCGGCCGAAGCCCCCAAGCCCGAACCCCCCGAGCCCGAGGTTCCCGAGTCCGAGGCCCCCGCGGTGGAGCGACCCGCTCCGGCTCCCGCGCCTGCCGCCAAGCAGAAGGTCCCGGCCGCCTACGCCGCCACGCCCGGTCCGTCGCCCTCCAAGAACGGAGCCGACGAAGCGGCCCGCGTCCGCAAGGAGATCGCCGCCACCGAGCGCTTCCTCGCGGCCGTGCGGAACAAGGTCCTCCGCTCCCGCAATCGCGCGGCGCGACAGGACTTCATCGAGGCGAGCCGCACGCAGATCCAGTCCCGCGAATCGCTGGAGGAGAATCTCTTCGCGCGCGCCGACCGGCTCACGCTCGACGCACGCGAGCAGGCGCGGCGCATCGCCGTCCGGCTCGGCCCGCCGCAGGACGACCCCGATTACGTGGCGATGAGCCTCGATCAGACCGACGACGCCCTGAAGCGCGCGGGCGAGATCCTGAAGGATGCCGGGCGTCCGGCCGAGCGCGACCGGCTCGCCTCGCTGACCACCGCGCAGAAAGAGGCGCGGTCGCTTCACGGGAAGGGGAAGACGCGCGCTTCGTACGAGGCGACGCGCCGGGTGCGCGACGGAGTCCTGACGCTGCTGCGCGATTGCGACGACCTGCCGGTGCCGCCCGCCACCGCGGAGCGCGCCCTGAAGCGGGCGGTGCGGACCATGGAGCACGCGCACGCGGAGCTGGGCGACAAGGTCGTCGAACCGGCCGCGACCCTGGAGCGCCAGGCGCGCGATCAGTTGGGGAAGGCGCGCGCCGCGTTCGCGCGCAAGAACTACCGCGACACGCTGCTCTACGCGAAGCTGGTGGAGCGGAAACTGGAGCGCGCGGTCGCCGCGCAGCGGGAGTCTACGAGCCGCAGCGGATGACGACGACCGTGACGTCGTCCGCGAGCCGCGCCGCGTTCGTGAACGACTCCACGTCCGTGATCAGCGCGTTCACGAAATCGCCCGGCGGGAGGTCGCGGTGCGACCTCAGGAAGGCCTCCAGCCGCTCCTCGCCGTACTCCTCCCCCTCGGGACTCCGGGCCTCCGTCACGCCGTCGCTGTAGAGGAGGAGGACGTCGTTCGGCCGAAGCGTGACGCTGGCCGACTCGTAGATCGCCTCGGGGAAGATCCCGAGGAGGAGCCCCCCGACGGTCAGCGTCTCGAGCGTCCCGTCGGCGCGGAGCAGGAGCGGGGGGTTGTGCCCGCCGTTCACGTAGACGACTTCGCCGGACGTCCCGTTCACCAGCGTGGTCATCAGGGTGATGAAGCGGGCGCCCTGGACGTTCTCGTAGATGGACCGGTTCAGGCGCGAGACCAGCTCCTCGATCGGCGGCATCGTCTGCACCTGGGCGCGCATGGTGGCGCGCAGATCGGTCATGAGGAACGCCGCCGACATTCCCTTCCCCGACACGTCGCCGAGGCCCACCACCATCCGGCCGTCCGGGGCCGCGACGAAGTCGAAGTAGTCGCCCCCGACGTCGAACGAGGGGACGTTCCGCCCGGCGATCCCCATCCGACCGAGCGTGCGCGAACCGGTCGGGAGGAGCGACTGCTGGAGCGTCGCCGCTCGCTTCAGTTCCTCCTCCAGACGCTGCTGCTTCTGGATCTCCTCGTACGCCGTCGTCTCCTGGATCTTCAGCGCGGCGAGGTGGGCGAGGAAGGTGAGGATCCGGAGATCCGACTCCTCGAAGGGGGCGAGCGCCGCCGTGTTGTCCACGTAGAGGAGCCCCAGCACGTCCGTGTTGTGCCAGAGCGGGACGCACATGGCGGAGGTGATCCGCTGCTGGATGACGCTCTTCTGCTCCTTGAATCGGGTGTCGGCCATGGCGTTCCCGATCAGGATCGCCTGGCGCTGGTCCACCGTGAGGCGCGCGATGGTCCGGCTGACGATGATGTCGCCGCCCGACCGGCCCCCGTTCACGACCGCGCGCGGCGCCAGCTCCCCGTCCTTCCCCCGGAGGAGGAGGGCGGTCCGCTCGGCGCGCAGCACGTCGGAGGCGAGCGTGACGACGAAGTGGTAGAGGTCCTCGAGCGGCTGGTGCGCGATCATCGCCTGCCCGATCCGGTCCATCGCCTTCATGAAGGAGCCGACCCGCTCCGGCGACATGGAGCCGGTGAAGACGCGCGTGTCGGTGCCGGCGCCCAGCGACTCGAGCGGAAGCGCGGTCAGGTTGGCGGGCGCGGCGATGTCGGCGACGCGCGCCGAACCGGTCGCGGCCTCGCTGGAGAAGACGAGCTGGAAGGAGCCGACCTGGATCCCGTCGCCCGGCTTCACCTTCTTCGGGCCGTCGATCAGGTTCCCGTTCACCTTCGTCCCGTTCTTGCTGCCGAGGTCCTCCACGAACCACATGTCGTCCCGGAAGAAGAAGCGCGCGTGCTGGCGCGAGACGGACGAATCGGTGAGGACGACGCGATTCTCCGGCGAGCGGCCGAGGCCGCACGCTTCGGAGGGCGTCAGATCCACGCGTTCCGGGTTGGCGCCGGGGCGACGAACGAGAAGGTACTGGTCAGGCTGGCTCATCGTTGGTTAGTCTCCGTCGTCCGCTCCGGCGAATCAACCAGGAACCGAGGAGTGCATGAGACTTCACGTCGGTGACGCGTTCGCGGCGGCACTCGAGACGGCGCAGGGATTCCGGTGGAAGGAATACTCGCCGTTCTTCCTCATCCTGGCGACGCAGGTCGTCTTCCTGGCGCTCGCCACGCAGCTCCATCACCCGTGGGCGATGGCCGTGGTCGCGCCGGTGGCGACGTGGTTCGGCGGCGCGGGCTCGCTCCACTACCCGATCTTCTACGGCTACCTCTCGGTTCTCATGGCCTGGGTGGAAGCATTCCTCTACGCGATCCCGGGGAGCGTCCTCATCCCGCTCGCCATTCTCCGCCTCTACGCGCGGACCGATCGCGCGCTGTCGCTCGGCGCGGGGGCCTTCGCCAGGCTGGCCGGCGCGGTCTTCCCGACGCTCCTGGCGGGTCTGGCCGGCGTCGGGTGCCTCTGGGGGTGGCAGCGCTGGGTCGCCCCCGCGGCGGGGCCCTTCATCCGCAACTTCATCCCCGGCCCGAGCGCCGTCTTCCTGACCTGGGTGGTGGCCGTGCTCGGCGGGTACCTCACGCTCTCGCTGCTCCTCTATATCCCGGTCGCGGCCGTCCAGGCGCGCTCCAGCCTCCCGCGCGCCATCGCGCTCGGTCTCCGGTTCGGCGTGCGGGCGCTCCCCGTGACCCTGATCCTGGCCGTGGCGTTCGGTCTTCCCGCGATCGGCATCCAGTACTTCCTGGAGCGCCAGTCGAGCATGATCCTGACGAAGCTCCGCCCCGAGACGATCGCCGTCCTGCTCGCGGTCTACGCCGCGTTCACGAGCATCGCCACCTACCTCACGTACGGGATGGCGGCCCGCCTCTACCGCATGGCGCGGGGGGACTCGTGAGGCGGCCCGCGGCGCTCCGGTGGATCGGCGGCGCGGCGCTCGCGGCGCTGCTCGTGGGGTGCGGCGACGCGCGCGAGCTGTCGCTCCTCTATCGCTGCGAGATGATCTACTACAAGGCGCGGAAGGCCGAGGAGGCGCTCCGGCTCGGAGGCGCGAGGCCCGACACCACCGCCCTCGCCTCGCTCCGGAACCGGTACCTGGCGGTGCGAAAAGTCGCGCCGGGGCCCTATAGAGTCGAAGGCGACTCCGCCCAGCGCGAGCGCACCGCCGGCATCCTTCGCGTCGTCGGCGTCGCCGAGACCCAGGCCGCGCGGATCGCGCTGGAGATGCGCCGTCCCGATCTCACCCTGGCCTCGGCCGGGTGGCTGAAGGAACAGGCGGGCGCCGACTCGGCCGCCACGCGGCAGGCCGCGTTCATGACCGTGGCCGCGCTCCAGGGTCTGCGCCGGTTCGACGACGCGGTCGCCGAAATGAAGTCGATTCTCCGGCGCTATCCGCCGCAGGTCACGGCCTCCGTGGAGGACGAAGATCCGGTCCTGGGGCTGCCGCAGGCCATCGTCGACCTGAAGGAGAATCTCGCCGACGAGGCCGGCGCCGCGCGGGAACGGCGCGAGGCGCAGGATTACTTCCAGGGCCTCCTGAGCCGCCGGCAACCGCCGCTCCTCGAGGTCCAGATCCGGACGAGGCTCCTCCGCACGCTTCTCGACTTGGAGCAGCCGAGCCGCGCGCTGGAGCAGGCGAACACCCTGGAGCGGCTGATCGCGGGGACCCCCTCGCTCCGGCCGCACCTCGGCGAGATCCAGTTCGCCAAGGGGAAGATCCTGACGGTCATCCAGCGCGATCCGAGCGACGGCATCGATCTCCTGGAACGGGTGGCGACCGACTTCCCCGGCTCGCCGATTGCGCCGCGAGCGATCTACGAGGCGGGCCTCGCCTACGAGGGGAGCGGCCGCTTCCCGGAGGCGATCGCGCACTACGAGACGGTCCTGGAGCGCTTCCCCGAGGCGCCCGACGTCGCGCCCCTCTCCATGTACCGTCTCGCCCTGGTGCAGGACCGGGTGGGGGACTGGGGAAAGGCGAAGCGGACCCTGGAGGCGCTCCCGATCCGATTCCCGCGCTCCCAGGCGGCCGCCGAGGCGCCGACCGCCGTCATCCAGCACTACCTGCGCGAGAACCAAAAGACGGCCGCGAAGATGTACCTGCCGCGCGCGTACGAGCAGTATCGTTCGCTCGCCACGACCGACAGCACCGGGCGGTACGCGCCCCTCTTCCGGCTGAAGATGTTCCAGGTGGCGTCCATGCGTGAGGACTCGACGGCGATGTACTCGGTCGCGGAGGAGATGCTGCGGCGCGATCCGCGGCATCCTTATACGGCGCAGATCCTGATCGGAGCGGCGCGGGCCGCGGCGGAACGTGGGAATCCGACACGGAGCGCGCGCTATTGGCGCCGCTTCCTCCAGGAATTCCCCTATTCGCCGCTCGCCGAAGGCGCGAAGCGCGAACTGAAACGTCTCGAAGGCTAGCGAGGAGGACGGATGGCGGGTGCGTACGAGCTCGCGTGGGAGAGTGCGGGGAAGTCGATCCGGTCGTTTTCGGTGAAGGAGTACATGCCGCTCGCCCCGCTCCTCGTCGTGGTGCTTCTCTATCTGATCCTGGGACTCAACCTGGGAACGGCGCTCGGGATGGCGACAGCCGGGATCGTGTCGAGGGCCATCGCGGGCCCCAGCTCGATCGAGTATCCGACGTTCCTCCAGCTCCTGCCGCTGACCTTCTCCTATGTCGAGACCATCGTCTTCGTGCTCGGCGGCGCGATCGCGCTGCCGCTCCTGGTGGCGATCGTGCTGGAGCGCCACGCGAAGGGGCCGGGCCCCTGGCGCGGGCGGGTTCGCGCGGCGATCGTTCCGACCCTTTTAGCCCTCGGCGCGACCTACGCCCTCACCTACTTCTGGCAGAAGCTCGCCGGTCCGTACGTCCTCCCCTTCGTCCGGGGGCTGGCGGGCGGCGGCGTGCCCGGGGCGCTGGCCTCGTGGATGCTCGGGGCCCTCGTCTCCCTCGCCATCACCACGCTCGTCGTCTACGTCCCGGTCGTCGCGGTGGCCGACGGGGGAGCGGCCGCGAAGATCCTCCGGCGCGGCGTCGACCTCGGCCGGCGCTTCTTCGGCCCGACGTTCCTCTTCGTGTTCCTCCTGTCGCTCCCGGCGCTCCTGTTTCAATTCACCGTCCAGTTCCTCGGGCCCCTGCTGACCACGCGCACGCGGCCCGAGAACATCGCCTACGCGCTCATCGGCTACGCCGTGCTGAGCAGCCTGGCGACGTACTTCGTCTGGAACGCGGCCACGCGGGTCCACCGCGGCCTGGCCGCCTCGAACGGAGGGATCGTCTGATGGCCGCCTCGCGGTTCGTTCACGCTCCGCGCGCCCGTCGCGCCCCGCGCGTCGCGTGGCTGGCGGCGCTCCTCCTCGTCGCCGCGGGGTGCGGCGAGATCGCCCGCGAAGCCGACTACTACCGGCTGCAGCAGGACGTCTGGGCCGCGCAGAAGGCCAGCGTGGCCATCCAGCTGCCCGGCGAGGAGCCCGATTCCACCGAGCTGCTCGCGCTCCGGGAGCAATTCATCGAGGCGGTCGACCGCGCCAAGGTCCATCCCGGCCCGGGACCGCGATCCGAAT
>DATIQI010000070.1:0-2599 GCA_035470985.1 Acidobacteriota bacterium | reverse complement strand
GACCGCAACTCTTGCGGATGAAAGGGTTTCCCTTCGCATCTCTCTTCCGCTGAGCACGCGCGAGAAGCTCCGCTACGCCCAGGCGCTCCTGAGTCACGCGGTCCCGACGGGCGATCCGGCCGAAGTGCTCGACCGCGCGCTCGACGCCTTGATTCGCCAGCTCGAACGGCGGAAGTTCGGCGCCGGCGCCGCTCGGCCGCGCCGCTCGGGGAGCGCCGGAACGCCGAGCTCCGCCCCGCCGAACTCCGCCCCGCCGAGTTCCGCCGCCGGAAGACGCTACGTGCCCGCCGCCATCCGCCGAGCCGTTTGGGACCGCGACGAGGGGCGATGCACCTTCGTAGGCGCGGGCGGACACCGGTGCGAGTCGCGCCGTTTCCTGGAATTCGACCACATCGAACCGGTGGCGCGAGGTGGGACGGCCACCGTGGAGCGAATGCGCCTTCGATGCCGCGCGCACAATCAGCACGAGGCGGAGCGTTTGTTCGGCGTGGGGTTCATGAACCGCAAGCGCGAGAAGGCGATGCGCGTCCGGGACGAAGCGCGAACCCGCGACATCGAGTCGTGCCTGCGACGACTCGGGTGCCGGGCGGAGGAGGCTCGCCGAGCCGCGGCCCGCGAGTCCGTTCGCGAAGGCGCCACGCTCGAGGAATCCGTCCGCGAGGCCCTGAGGACGTTGGGCCCTCGGGGGGTTCGCGCGCCGTCTTGAGCGCACGCGCGTCGGTTCGTCCGAAGCGCCGCGAGATCCGCCACCGTCGCCACCATCGCCACGACGGCGCTCGGTGTGGGGGCGAATTTCGCCTCGTCCCCTCGTCGCTAGAGGAGGAATCGCTCCTCGGAGAAGTACCGCTCCACCGGGCCACGGATCCCGCGCACCACGAAGACCGGAAGCGATCGCTCGTACTCCATGCAGCGCTCGCAGGGAATGGTGCCCACGCGGACGACCTCCTCGAAATGGCGCCGATAGAAGGCTTCTCCGCCTCCGACGACGACGGCCACGCTCCCGTCCCAGTCGCCGTAGCCCCAGAAGCCATAGGCGTTGTGCCCGCAGATCACGCGCGGGAGGCCGTGGCGCGCTCCGAAGAGCTCCAACGCGCCCGCCTCTCCGTAATTCTGGGCGATCACCACGCACCGGGCGCGCTCCGCCGGCGTGAGGGAACGGTAGGCGGCAGCCGCGTGCTCCGCCATCTCCTCCCATCCGAACATGTCGGCGTAGTGTTGGGGCAGTTCCACCCGCGCGTGCCGCTCCGAAGCGGAGGGAGAGAATCCGATCGCCCGCGTGTACCGGACGAAAGCGTCCGGCGAGAGAACGGGGAGCGCCATCGGCAGCGCCACGGCCGCGAACGCGAGCATCGCGACGGCCAGGGCGCCCGGAAGCCAGCCGAGGCGCGGGGCGCGGCTCCATCGCTCGAACACCGCGCCACCCGCCGCGAGGAGCATGGGATAGGCGGGCGCCAGATACTCCGGCTTGCTCGTTCCGGGGATGACGAGAATCGCGGCCACGACCAGGAACGCGACGCCGAGAACCCGCGCTCTCCCCTCCGGCCCGCGGAGGAGGGAGACGAGGCCCGCGATCCAGATCGGGGCGGCGGCCGGATTCGTGTCGAGGATCTGGCTCGCCAGGAAGTCGAGCGGCGTCGCGCGGACCATCTTCTGCTCCATCGCGTTCCGCATGAATTCGAGGGTCGGGAAGCCGTGAACGGCGTTCCAGATCACGTAGGGAAGGAAGAAGAGCGCGGCCACCGCGGCGGCGAGCCAGGGCCCGGGCGTCCGGAGGCGGCGACGCTCTCCCGTGAGCAGAAGCCCCGCCGCCAGTCCGGCGCCGAGCCAAAGCACGCTGCTCTTGTTGAGGAGCCCCAGTCCGAGCACCAGACCCACGAGCAGCCAGCGCCCGGCGGAGGGCTCGCGATGACACCGAAGGAGCGCCAGCGCGGCGAGCGGCCAGAAGAGGAGATCGAACGAGTTCATCGAGTAGACGTGGTTCGTCCCGAGGACGATGGGGGCCGCGATGACCGCGAGGCAGGAGAGGAAGACGGCGCCGCGCCCGCCCCCGAGTTCCCGCGCGAGCAAGCCGGTGACGTAGACCGTCGCCGCCCCGAGGAGCATCGGGACCGCCCGCACGACGGGAAGCGATTCGCCGAAGAGTGCCCGGACGAGCGCCAGCACGGCGATGGAGAAGGGGGGCTGGTCCGGCCCGGAACTCGACAGCGGCCCCCTCCACCGCGACCAGCGCGTCACCTTTCGAGTCACGTGCCCGGGTACGCTCGAATGGTCTCTGGACGGCGGCCGTTCTCAACGCGCGACGCTCAGGCAGGTCGGGGGGGTCATGCCCGGGAGAGACGTCGACTATCAGCTCGCGATCGGCCCGTTCCCCGGCGCTGGTCGCCTCACGTATCGTTTCGATTGCCAGAACAGGAACTGTGCGAGAACGCGCGGCTTGTGCGTTCCGCGCGAACGTACCGTCGAGATCGTCGTCTGAAGAGCCGCTTTCGTCACCCCCTGGTCCGTAGTATGAGCCGCGGGCGGCCTTCGCCGGCGCCCGATGCACGATACCGAGTCTTCCGCTGCCACGATACTCGTCGTCGACGACAACGCAGCCAAC
>DATIQI010000069.1:0-2232 GCA_035470985.1 Acidobacteriota bacterium | reverse complement strand
CGATCCGATCCACAACTACATGGATTACTCGTCCGACGCCTGCTACAACAACTTCACCTCCGGCCAGGACGCTCGGGCCGACTTCATGATGGCCACCTACCGCCCGGTCATCGGCTCGGCTCGCTTGGCCGACTTCGGCGGCGAGACGGGCAACGGCCGCTCCGCGGACGCGTTCGACATGGGCGCCCGCAAGGCCGATACCGGCGAAGACGTCTATCGTTGCGCGACGGACGAGCGCGGCCCGAAGATCGACGCGCCGACCAAGGCGCAGATCGACGAGTACCTCGCCACGAACCGGATCGCCGCGGGCGGCGTCATTCCGGTCCACTTCCACGTGATCTACGGGCGCAACAACGAGGGGAACATCCCCGAGTCGTGGATCGACGATCAGATCGCGGTCCTCAACTACAACTACGCGGGCCGCGACTACAACGGAAACGTCGTCTCCGGCGCCGCGAACACGGGCTACACGTTCACGAAGGCCAGCGTCGACCGCCGGTTCAATCGCCAGTGGTTCGGCATGACGCCCGGCTCGAAGGCCGAGCGCGACGCGAAGAACGCGCTCGTGCTGAACCCGACCAGCGCGCTGAACTTCTACACCTGCAAGCCGGGCCAGAACCTCCTCGGCTGGGCGACCTTCCCGTGGAATCTCGCCGGCAACCCGAACATGGACGGCGTGGTCGTTCACTTCAATTCGCTCCCGGGCGGCACGCTCGCTCCGTACAACCTCGGCGGCACGGGCTCGCACGAAGTCGGCCACTGGGTCGGCCTCTATCACACCTTCCAGGGCGGCTGCGGCGGCGATTGCGCCACCACGGGCGACCTCGTCTGCGACACGCCGGCTCAGTCGACGGCGACGTCGGGATGCCCCGCGGGCAAGAACACCTGCGCCGCGCCGGGCGACGATCCGATCCACAACTACATGGATTACTCGTCCGACGCCTGCTACAACAACTTCACCTCCGGCCAGGACGCTCGGGCCGACTTCATGATGGCCACCTACCGCCCGGTCATCGGCTCCGGCAGGATCGCCAACAGCGCCGGCCGGCCGAACGCGGCGCGCGAGGCCGGTGAAGTCCTGGTCGGGCTCTCGGCCCGTCCGAACCCGTTCAACCCGCGCACGAAGATCGAATTCGGGCTCCGTCGCGAGGGCCAGGTCACCCTCCGCGTGTTCGACGTTCAGGGCCGCCTCGCGGCGACGCTCGTGAACGGCCGGATGCCGGCGGGCAACCACGAAGTCGAGTTCAACGGCGATCGGCTGGCGAGCGGCGTCTACATGATGCGGCTCCAGATGCCGGACGGCGTGGAGATGACGCGGCGCATCACCTTGATGAAGTAGCCGCGCGAAGACCGGCGGACTCGTTCCGCCTGGAGATCCGGCGGGGGTCGGGCGAACGCCCGGCCCCCGCTCTCCGTTTCGGGCCGGCGCCGGCCGTGCTACGCTGCGCGCCATGAGCGGCGCGATCGTGGTCCGTCCCGGGAAGCGACTTCGCCTTGCCTCCGTCGATCCCGACGACGATGGCGGGTTTTCCGGAAAGGACGAGGCGCGGGCGGCGCTCGCGCGCGACCTGGAGCGGCTCCGCGAGCTGCAGCACCTCCTCTACGCGGACAACCGGTTCGCGCTTCTCGTGGTGCTCCAAGCCATGGACACCGGGGGCAAGGACGGGACGATCCGCCACGTGATGAGCGGACTCAATCCGGCGGGCTGCGCCGTCACGTCGTTCAAGGTCCCCTCCGAGGAGGAGCGGGACCACGAGTTCCTCTGGCGAATCCACAACGCCGTCCCCGCGCGCGGCATGATCGGCGTCTTCAACCGCTCCCACTACGAGGACGTCCTCGTGGTGCGCGTCCACAAGCTGGTGCCGAAGGAGGTCTGGTCGAAGCGCTACCGCCAGATCAAGGAGTTCGAGCGGACGCACGACGAGAACGGCGTGAAGATGCTGAAATTCTATCTCCACATCAGCAAGGCGGAGCAAGCGCGGCGGCTGTGCGCGCGCATCGAGGACCCGGCGAAGAACTGGAAGTTCTCCGAGGGGGATCTGCGTGAGCGAAGACTCTGGGGGCGCTACCAGGCCGCGTTCGAGGACGCGATCCACGAATGCTCGACGCCGTGGGCGCCGGGGTACGTGATTCCGGCGAACAAGAAGTGGGCCCGCGACGCGATGGTGGCGCGCGTCATGGTGAAGGCGCTCGAGAAGCTCCGGCTCCGCTATCCGAAGCCGGCGGCCGACC
>DATIQI010000068.1:0-9288 GCA_035470985.1 Acidobacteriota bacterium | reverse complement strand
CGCGTTCTCGAATCGGGCACGCTGACCCGCGTCGGCGGGGAGGCGCGCGTGCCGG
Source organism: Acidobacteriota bacterium (assembly GCA_035470985.1). Lineage (GTDB taxonomy): Bacteria > Eisenbacteria > RBG-16-71-46 > SZUA-252 > SZUA-252 > SZUA-252. Next base: position 9,233 of record DATIQI010000068.1, on the reverse strand, counting down.
TCGCCGCGCGGCTGATCGCGGCCTCCAATCGGCCGCCGCAGGACGCCATCCAGGACGGCAAGCTGCGCGAAGATCTTTACTATCGGCTGAACGTCTTCCCCATCGCGCTACCGCCGCTTCGCGAGCGGAATGGGGACGCGCTCATGCTCGCGGATCAGTTCCTGGAGGCGGTCAACCGCGCCGAGGGGACGTCCAAGCGCTTCAGCGCCGCGGCGCGGGAGCGAATTCTCGAGCATCCCTGGCCCGGCAACGTGAGGGAATTGAAGAACGAAATCCAGCGGGCCTTCATCCTCGCGGACAAGGTGCTCGAGTTGGACGACCTGACTCCGGCGCCTCGCCCGACCGCGGCGGCCCGGCCAGGCGCCGCGCCGGCCCTGGACAGCGGTTCGCTCGACGAGGCCGAGCGCCGGCTCATCCTGGCGACCCTCGAGCGTTGCGCCGGAGACAAGAAGCGGGCCGCCGAGATCCTCGGGGTCAGCTTGAAAACGCTCTACAATCGGCTCCATCTCTACGCCAAGACGTAGCGATTCGGGCTCCGTCCCATTGGGCGCGCGATTGTGAATCGCGCCGTCGATTTGGAAGATCTTCCGCGCTCGGGGGGGCGCTCGCGCTGCTTCGCTCTCGACTCCCACGACCGCCGGTTCGCAGCGCCCGGCCAGGCGCAACGACTTGCGCGATTTCCGGTGGTCCGGCGCCGCACGGCACGATTCTCGTATGTACCCCTGAGGGGGCGGCCGGCGTTCAGCGTCCGTCCACCGGGATGACGAGGATCCCCGCCGCACCCAAACTGGAACCAGTCCACTCGGATCGGATCGCCCGGTCGAGTTCATCTCGCGCGCAGAACGGTCGGACGTGCCCATGCACAGGTGGTCCCAGCAACACACGCTGAACACGGGACTGATCGTGATCGGTCTCCTCGTGGTCGCGAGCAGCGGCGCCTCCCTGTTCGCCTCTCGGGCCCTGGTCCGGAGCCAATCGGCCCTGGTCCTGGACGAAGCCCGCGGGCTTTCGGAGAGCCGGGAGCTGCGGCGAGCCGGTCTCCAGGAGGTCTCGGACGTCAGTGCCTCGCTCCTGACGGGTGACGATCCCTTCGCCCAAGACGCGCGGGCGGGCGGCGCGCGCGTACGCGACCATCTCGCCCGTCTCAAGGCGCGGATCACCGACCCCGAGGGGCTCCATTTCCTGGAGCAGGTGCGCGTGGCGGAACGCGACTACCAGCAGGCCTTCGAGAGGGCCCTCCTCTCGACCGAGGGCCGGCAACGGCGCGACGCGAACGCGTCCGTCGGGTCGCAAGGGCGCGCCTTCGAGTACGCGCTCGACTCCCTGGTCGCGCGCCTCGACGAGGCGGCAGCGGGAAGTCTGAGCACGACCCATTCGTCCACCAAACGATCCCAAGCGTTCTTCAATTGGGTCACGGCATTCTCCATCGCGCTGGCGGTCATCCTCTGCGTCGTGCTCATCATGGTCATCAATCGGGCGTATCGGCAGCAGACGACCGCGCGTCTCGTCGCCGAGGAGGGGCAGGTCCGCACCACCACGGCGCTGCAAGAGGAGAAGGCGACCAGCCAGCTGAAGGACGAGTTCCTCGCGACCGTGTCGCACGAGCTGCGCAATCCCCTGGCACCGATCCTGACCTGCACGCAACTCCTCCGGAGCGGCACGCTCTCGAAGGAGAAGTCCGATCGAGGGCTGGAAGTCATCGAGCGAAACGTCATCTCGCTATCCGAGCTGATCGACGACTTGGTGGACGTCTCCAGGGTCGCTTCCGGCAAGTTCCGGCTGGACGTGAGGCCGGTGGACCTGGTCGACGTGATCCGCGCCGCGGCGGAGTCCCAACGCCCCGCGAGCGACGCCAGGAAGATCCGGCTGCAGCTCGTCCTGGACGAACGGGCGGGGATGATCTCGGGCGACTCGGAGCGCCTCCACCAAGTGGTGGGGAATCTCCTCTCCAACGCGATCAAATTCACTCCGAAGGGCGGCAGCGTGCAGGTCACGCTCGGGCGCGCGGAGTCGCATGTGCAAATGCAGGTCGCCGACAGCGGAATCGGGATCGAGCCCGCGTTCCTCGCGCACGTCTTCGAGCCCTTCCAGCAGGCCATGGACGGTTCCATGCGGCGTCACGGCGGACTCGGCCTGGGCCTCTCCATCGTGCGCCACATCGTCGAATTGCACGGCGGCGAGATCATCGCCGAGAGCGAAGGAAAGGGGAGAGGCGCCCGCTTCACGGTGAAGCTCCCCCTGCTGGGAATGGGCGAGGCCACCGCCGCCACGCGGCCGAGGCACCCGACCGTCGCGGACGGGATCGGGGCGGTCTCGCTCCGGCGGCTCGACAAGATTCGGGTGCTGCTGGTGGATGACGAGCCGACCGCGAACGAGGCAGTTCAGACGCTGCTCGATGCCTGCGGCGCGGATGTGCGCGTCGCCGGATCGGCCGCGCAGGCCCTCCAGACCCTCGACGTGTGGAAACCCGACGTGCTCATCTCCGACATCGCCATGCCGGAAGAGGATGGCTACTTCCTCATCAAGAAGATCCGGTCGCGGAGCGCGGCGCACGGCGGGGACGTGCCGGCCGCCGCGCTCACGGCGTACGCGAAGATCGAGGACCGAGTGGACATCCTGGCCGCCGGCTTCCAGATGTACCTTTCGAAACCCGCGGACCCGAGCGAGCTGATCGCCGTCGTGGCGAGTCTCGCGGCACGGCGGCCCCGGACGGTCACCGAACCCTCCGACTCGTAGCCTCCCCGGCGGGGCACCGCCCCCGTTCGGTCCCGCCCTTCCGGGCTTGTAGTTCCCACGCACTCTTGAAAGAACCTCCCGCGCGAGCGCGGGCGAATTCGGCCGGCCGGCGCACGCTCCGCGTCGCCGCGAATCGGTCAACGCGCCCGCCAGCATCGGCTTCGGCGTCCCGTGATCTCCGCCGACCCCGCTGGCACCCTTCCTGCCACTCCTCCCTGGCGTGACGGCGGGGCGCCGGCGCGGGTGCGACGGAAAACCGTCGCGCTGAAGCGGGTGGAGCGACCCACCCCGACACGCCGCTCGCGAGAATGCGCTCGGCCACCCCGCCGTCTTCCAAGTTCATCCGGCCGACGTCCATGCCTGGAGTCGTCGGTTCACCGTGGCACGCAGGCCACGGCCATGGGCCTATCTGCGTACCTGGGAGAACCACCATGAAGCACCCGATGAATGACAAACGGCGCGCCTCGGCGTCACGATTCCTCGTCGTCGCCCTGATGGCGGGCGCCGTCGTCGCCGCGTCCACCGGCACCGCCGGAGCGGTCCAACTGATCCCATCGCTCGGCTTCACGAAGTCGACGGAGTCCAACGCGGGGGACGGCAAGTTCAACGCCGGGCTGGCCCTTCGCGCTCCGCTCCTCCCGTTTCTCAGCGCCGAGGGCGGAATCTCCTACCGCGACGAGTCGCTCTCCAACGGCGACGTGACCGTCCGAATGTGGCCCGTCACGGCGTCGCTCTGGCTGACGCCCGTTCCGATGGTGTACGCGGGCGGCGGCCTCGGCTGGTACCGGACCTCGTACGACTACAACAACGACCTCCCGTTCGAAAACACGACGACGAACGACGTCGGCATTCACCTCGGCGGCGGCGTGGCCGTGCCGCTCGCGCCCACGCTCGGTCTGGATCTGAACGGGCGGTACATCTTCATGCAGGAGAACAACAACGTGCAGCTTCCGACCGAGTTCGATCCCGGCTTCTGGAGCCTCTCGCTCGGCCTGGCCATCCAGCTCTAGCATCGGCCCGTGACCCGCGCGAAGCCTCCCAGCGCGTCTCCCCACAAGACGCCGGTTCGCGCGGGACGGGTCGTATCCGCAGCCCGTTCGGCTTCCGTATCGCCGCGCCGCGCGCTCCTCTGGGCCGCGGCGCTCCTGTTCGCGCTCGTCTGGCTGATGCGCGACCTCGTGCTCCTGGTCGGCTTCTCGATCCTGATCGCGTACGCCCTCCTCCCGGTCGTGGCCGCGGTCGAGCGGCCGTTCGGCCTTCACGGCCCGCGTTTGCCCCGAAAGGCCGCGGCGGCGATCGTGATGCTGGCCCTGGTGGCCGTCCTGGGGTGGTTCCTGGCCCTGGCGGTGCCTCAATTGGCGGATCAGGCGGCGCGCTTCGCCGCGGCCGCCCCCGGAATCCTGACCGGTCTCGTGGAGGGAATCCGCTCCTATGGGGCGACGCGGGGCTTCAGCTCCTGGCTCGACCCCGCGATCGACGATCTCATCGCGCTCGGCCCGGTGCTGCTCCAGAACCTGGCCGTCACCGCCGCGGGATGGGCCGGACGGGGTCTGGACGGGGTGGGCCAGGTGCTCGCGCTCCTCCTCCTCCCGTGGCTCGCCTTCTATCTGCTCACGGACGCCACGGCGATCCGGGCGAGCGCGCTCCGCTTCGTCCCGGGGATCGCGCACGGGGAGATCCAGCGCCTCGGCGGGGCGGTCGATCGCGCCCTGCGAAGCTACGTGAGGGGGCAGGCGATCGTCTGCCTGGTGATGGGGATCGCGGTCGGAGGCGTGCTCGCGCTTCTCGGCTCGCCGATGGCGCTGCTCCTCGGGCTGATCGTCGGGCTCGCCGAGCTGGTTCCTTACGTCGGATTCATCGTGGCCGCTCTCGCGATCGCTCTGGCCGGTCTCGGCATCGATCCGGCGCACGCGGGCGCCGGCGTCGGAGCCTATGTCGTCATCAATTGGGCGATCGGGACCTTCATATCGCCGCTCGTGATGGGGCGCTATCTCAAGATGCATCCCTTCATCGTCACGGTGAGCGTGCTGGCCGGAACGCAGATCTTCGGAGCCGCCGGGGCGATCCTCGCGCTCCCCGGGGCGGCGATGATCCAGGCCGCCATCGGCGCGATGACCATGCGTCCGGCGGCGGCTTCCGGGGATCCCCCGGCGGGCTCTGCGGCCGATCACGCTTGACGGCGATCGAACGGCGCCTGGCCTCGATCTTGCGGTACTCGTCGTCGTCCAGACCGATTCGCCCGACGAGAGGCGACGATCGCTGCCGCTCTAACCCGAAGCCGCCACAACCGAAGGAAGGTGCGCGATGCCAGCGCTGATCCAAGTCTGCATTGTAATCGTGACCATCGGAATGGCTGTGATTGCCATCGCGGCCGTGCGGACGATGGCCCGCGTGGACAAGGCCGCGGACGAGCTTTCGCGAACGGCGTGCTCGGTCCGCGAATCGCTGGTCCGGGTCGATCGCGTCGCCGAGGAAGCACGGGAGCTTGCCGTTTCGGTCCACGCCTGCTTTCCGCCCGTCCAGCGCGTCTTGGACCGCATCGATTCCCTCAGCCGGCGCACCGCCGGCCTCGCGTCCGTCGTCCTGGAGGAGGTCGAACGGCCCGTCTTCACGGCCGCCGCCGTCGCGCGGGGCGCCCGTACGGGCGCCCGTCGCTTCCTCGAGCTCGCCTGGCACCGATTCACCCACCGAAACGCCTCGATCCAAGGAGGAAACAATCATGAATGACACGACGCAGCACGGCGGCAGCTCGAACACCGGAGCCGTCTTGATGGGCTTCGCGCTCGGAGCCGTCGTCGGCGCCGGGCTCGGGATTCTCCTGGCTCCCGACAGCGGCAAGAGGACGCGGGAACGCCTCGCGTCGACCGCCCGCCGCTTCGGCCGGGACGCGGGAGAGGCGATCGAACACGCGCGCGAAGCCGCCGTGGAGTTCGGCGCGGACGCGAAGTCGGCCTTGAAGGCGGGCCAGGAAGCGTTCCGTCACGACCTCGCGACACGCGAGACGCGCTCCGAGAACCGCCTCGCGGGCGGTGCCGGCGGGGCGCCGGACTTCGATTCGGTGAAACGATCGGTCGAGGAGGCCGTCCGGTGACCCGAGGGTCGCGGATCTCGGCGAGCGGCCGGAAAAGTTTCGGGGAAGCCACGGTCGCACTCCTGATTCGCGCCGTCGTCGCGGTCATGATGGCGATGGAAGCGGGGGGCCGCGCGCGCCGGCGTCTCGCCATCCGAGTGTCGCGCTGGTTCGCCTTGCCGGCGAATTCGCAGGAACGCACCGAACGAGAGAGGTAGGGCACGATGCGACGAGAACTTCATCTGACGATTGTCTCGGTGATGCTCGCGGGGTTGGTGATCGCGGGCACGCCGGGCTGTTCTTCCATGAACAAGACGACGAAGGGCGCGGTCATCGGAGCCGCGGCCGGCGGCGTGGTCGGGGGCGTGATCGGCAATCAAACCGGCTCGACGGCGCGGGGCGCCATCATCGGGGCCGTCGTGGGTGGGGCGGCCGGCGCGATCATCGGCAGCAAGATGGACGACCGGGCGAAGGAGATCGAGCAGAACGTCCCCGGCGCCATCGTGGAACGCGTGGGCGAAGGGATCCAAGTGACCTTCCCGGCCGGCCTCCTGTTCGACTTCGACTCCGACGTCGTCCTCGCCAACGCGGCCTCCAGCCTGAACTCGCTGGCGAGCAGCCTGGACAAGTACGACGACTCCAACCTCATGATCGTCGGCCATACCGACGCCGTGGGGAGCTCCGACTACAACCAGGGACTCTCGGAACGCCGCGCCACGGCGGCATCGCGTTACCTCGCGTCGCGGGGCGTCACGCGCTACATCGCGACCGCGGGCGTCGGAGAGCGTGAGCCCATCGGATCGAACGAAACCGAAGCCGGCCGGCAGCGGAACCGCCGCGTCGAGGTCGCGATCTACGCGAGCCAGGAGCTTCAGGAAGCGGCCCGGCGCGAGGCGACCGGAAGCTGATCTCAGGGATGCGAGTCACCGGATGGAAGCGACCCGCCGATCCGGTACGATGAAGCAGGCCCCTTCGCGCCTGCTTCGTCTCTGGCTCGTAACCTGGCTCGCCGGAATCGGGGCTTCGGCGCTCGCCTCGGGCGGATGCGCCCCACCGGCAGCGCGCGACACGGCCGAGCCGGCTCGGGACCTGGTCCGATCGGCGCGCCACTCCGACCTGAAGTGGCCCGAGTTCCCCGACCTCCGGGCCGAGATCGAGCGGCTCTACGAGCGCGCCTCGTGGCGGTCGCTCTGGCTCCGAGACGGCCGCCCGACGGAGGCGGCGATCGGGCTGATCGCGCGCCTGGCCGCCGCCGAGAGCCTCGGGCTGGAAGCGGCCGATTACGACGCGACGTGGCTCGACCAGGAGGCGCGCGCGTTCGCTTCGGGCCGGGGCTCCCCCGCGCCCGAACGGCTGTCTCGGTTCGACGTCGGGCTCTCGGTGGCCGCCGTCCGCCTCGTGTCGGCCCTCCATCGCGGGCGCGTCAGCCCGCGGGCGGTGCAGGCGCAGCTCTTTATCCCGCGCCCTTCCCTGGCCGTCGAGATGGCCGTGGACTCGCTCCGTCACCCCGATCTACAGGGTCCCGTTCTCGATCGCCTCCAGCCGCGGCTGCTTCATTATCAACTGCTGAAGAACGTGCTGGTCCGCATGCGAAGGCTGGCCCGGGATACGACCCTCGTGCCGTTGCCCGCGCTTCCGGCGCTCGTGAAGCCGGGGATGCGCCTGGGCGCGGCCGTGCCACTGCGTCGCCTCCTCGAGGCCACGGGCGACCTCGATCGCGGCGCGCGGCCGAAGATTTCGGCGAGCGGACACTACACGCCGGATCTCGTGGCCGCGGTCAAGCGATTCCAGCGCCGCCATGGATTCGAGCCCGACGGCGTCCTCGGGCCGGCCACGGCGGCGGCGCTCAACCGGCCGTTCGCCCGGCGCGTGCGGCAGATCGAGCTGGCGCTGGAGCGATTCCGCTGGCTCCCCGTTTCGTTCACGGTCCCGCCGATCATCGTCAACATTCCGGCCTTTAGGCTCTACGTGTTCCGCGGGGCGATCGACCGCGAAGAGGACATGATCGCCATGGACGTGGTGGTGGGGGAGGCGTTCGACAAGCGGACGCCGGTGTTCGCCGCGGCGCTGAAGCACGTGGTCTTCCGACCGTACTGGGAAGTGCCGGCCGGCATCATGAAGACCGAGCTGATTCCGAGAGCGCTGGCCGACAAGAAGTTCCTGCAGCGGGAGCGGATGGTGCTGGTGAGCGGGGATGCGGACGACGCGCCCGTGCTTCCTCCGACCCGCGAGAACCTGGCACGGATCGGGGCCGACCTTCGCCTGCGCCAGCTCCCGGGACCCGAGAACGCGCTGGGTCTCGTGAAGTTCCTCCTCCCCAACGCGCACGACGTCTACCTGCACGACACCGCCGCGAAGGGGCTCTTCTCCCGCGCCCGCCGCGACATGAGCCACGGCTGCGTCCGGCTGAGCGATCCCGTCGCGCTGGCCGGCCACCTGCTGCGAGACAGGCCCGAATGGACGGTCGAGCGGATCCGCCAAGCGATGGACGGCGACGACGACAACCGGATGGTCACGCTGACGCGGCCGGTGCCTGTCTGCATCGTGTACGCGACCGCGATCGCGCGGGAAAACGGAGAGGTTCACTTCTACCCGGACATCTACGGCCTCGACGGGGAGTTGGACCGGCTGCTCCGCGCGGGCTACCCCTACCCGAAGTGAGGGCGATCGGGGGCAAACGAAAACGCCCCGTTTGCAGCGGCGGGGCGTTTCCCACGACGCGATCGCTACGGTCGGCGGCGCTTCCAGATGGCGAAGCCGAATCCCAGGGCGCCGAGCGCCAGGATCGGCAGGACAGCCGGTTCGGGCACCGCCTCGAACGCACGTTTCGACGACGTCTGGATCGATCGGAGATGGGCCGTGAACCCGCCGTTCCATACGTCTCTCGAAGTGGAGACGCCGATGTAGGCGTCGCCGGTGATCGACCCGTCCGGGCCGATGTCGAGACCGTAGAGGGCGGCCAGGGAGTTCCGATCGGATGCTCCCTTCGTGTTCCAGCGTGCCGTCAGGCCCTCGTTTCCGAAGTCCGTGATGTGGGCGTCGGTGCGCCGCCAGTTCATCCCGTCGGACGAAATCCAGAGCGTGAGCGTCCGGTGGGTGGCCTTTTCATGTCCGGGACTCGATGGGCCGCGCTCCCACGGTACGAGAAGCGACCCGCCGCCTCGGTAGGCGTCCGCGATCGTACCGACGGCGTCGTCCCATACGAATTCGACGAGCATCGGCGCCGCGCGGGCGGCGATCGGCGCGCCGAGCATGAGCGTGGCGAGCAGTGCGAGCTGCGTGAGACGTCTTCGCATGGATCCCTCCACCGGTCGTTGAGTCCAGCCGAGCATGGGAACGCGCGCGCGAAACCCGGCGAACGGGCCGCTGCGCTCCTCCACGAGTGTGGCGCCGCAAGAGCGCAGGCGGCCGGCGTCACCGCGCCGGT
>DATIQI010000067.1:0-8654 GCA_035470985.1 Acidobacteriota bacterium | reverse complement strand
GCAGTCGCAGTCGCGCTCGCAGTCCGACACGGGATCCGAGCCGCACGCGCCGCCGGGCGCGGGGCCGACCGGGATCGACAGCGCGCCGAAGCTCCAGGTGCCGGCGTACGGGAAGGCGACCCAGACGTCGCGCGTGAAGGTGACCGGCGCGTCGCAGGCGTCGCCGGCGCGCCAGACGTTCGCGCTGACGACGAGGAACTCGTTCTACGGCCGCCTGACCGAGGACGACCTCGATCCTCTGGTCCATTCCCCCGACTTCGATCCCACCGCGTTCGACGTCTTTCTCGGCCAAGCGCGCGACAAGGGGATCCGCCTGCCCGAGGTGAGCCTCGCCGACGCCCCCCCGCATCACGAAGCCCCCGAAGCGGCGGCGCCCTCCGGCGCGGCGGCGCCCGAGACCTCGCGGGGGGTCGGTGACCTGGAGCGGCGGTACTTGAAGGAAGTGCAACGCTATCCGCTCCTCGAGCGGGACCAGGAGCGCGCGCTCTGGGAGCGAATGCGGGACGGCGACGAAGTCGCCCGCAAGGCCCTCATCCTCGCGTACCTTCGGCTGGTCGTCTCCATCGCGCGCGCGTTTCGAAACCGCGGCGTCGAGTTCCTCGATCTGATCGAAGAGGGGAATCTCGGCCTCATCACGGCCGTCGACCGATTCGACGTGGAGCGGGGCATCCACTTCAGCACCTACGCGACCTGGTGGATCCGCCAGGCCGTCGCGCGCGGGGTCGCGAACCAGTCGCGCACGGTCAGGATTCCGATCCACGTGCTCCAGATGATGCGCCGCTACCTGGCGGTGGAGCGCCGGCTCGAGACCGAGCGGCGCCGCAAACCCGGCCTGGAGGAGGTCGCGGAGGAGATGGGGATCGCCCCTCCGCGCGCCCAGCGACTCCGCTCGCTGGTCCAGTCGATCCGCACCCTCGACGTGGACCTGGGGAACGAGGCGTTCCACGGACTGGTCGAGAGCGAGGCGCTGGAGCAGCCGCCCACGCTCGACGAGATCGTGGAGATGCAGATCCGGGACCAGCACCTGAACGAATTGCTGAAGAAGCTCTCCGGACGCGAGGAGGCGATTCTCCGCTTCCGGTACGGCTTCTACGACGACCGGCCCCGCACCCTGGCGGAAACGGGCGAGCAGTTCGGCCTCTCGCGCGAGCGGATCCGCCAGCTCGAGCACCGGGCGCTCCTGAAGCTTCGCTCCCTCCTGGACGCCGACGCCGCCGCGACCGAAGGCCCCGCGGCCTCGGTCCACTAGCCCCGAACGCGACGCGACCGCCCTGATCTCCGCTCGATGACCCGCGCCGACGTCGCCGTCGCCGAGCTTCGCTCCTGGGAGGAAATCGCCCCGTACCGCGACGAGTGGAACGCGCTCCTCGAGGCGTCTCCGGGCGATACGCTCTTCGTGCGCCACGAGTGGCTGGAGAACTGGTGGCTCCACTTCGCCGGCGGCCGCCGCCTCGCCCTCTTCGTCGCCCGCGAGGGGGGGCGGCTCGTGGCGGCGCTCCCGCTCCTCGAGGAGCGGGGCTCCGTCGGCGGCGCTCCGGCGACGATCCTCCGTTCGCTCACGAATGCGCACGCGTTCCGATACAACGCGCTCGCGCGGCCCGGCTCGACGGGGGCCCTGGCCGCGATTTGGACGCACCTGCGCCGGAGAGAGCGGCCGTGGGACGTCGTCATGATGGAGGAAGTCCCGGACGACGCGCGCGTGATCGATCCGCTCCTCGACGCGGCCCGCGCGGACGGAGCGCGCGTCGGCGTGTGGCATGGAGCCGACGTGCCGTATCTCCCGACGAGCGGCACGTGGGAGGCGTACCACGCATCGCTGAGCAAGAACATGCGCGCGAATCTCCGCAAGAAGGGGCGCCGCCTGGAGGAGGAAGGGGAGGTCTCCTTTCGCCGCCTCCGCGAGCCGTCCGAGGTCGCGGAGGGGATGCGCGCGGGTCTCGCGCTCGAAGGGAGCGGATGGAAGGCGCAAGCCGGGTCCGCCATCCTCTCCGACGAGACCCTCTCCCGCTTCTACACGCGCTGGGCCGAGATCGCGGCGGCGAACGGATGGCTTCGCCTCTCGTTCCTGGACGTGAACGGAACGCCGGTCGCCTTCGACTTCAGCACGCTCTATGGCGGCCGCTACTACGATCTGAAAATGGGGTACGATCCGGCCTGGGAGCGCTTTTCCGTGGGGCAGCTGCTGAAAGCGCGAATCCTCGAGGCCTGCTTCGGGGACGAGACGGGCGAATACGACTTCCTGGGGGCCTCGATGCGAGCGAAGGACGACTGGATGCCGCGGAAGCGCGGCCACGACTGGTACTTTGTCTTCCGCCCCGGCCTCTACGGCCGGTGGCTCCACGACCTGAAGTTCGTGCTGGCGCCCGCGGCGAAGCGGATCCTCGGCCGATGACCCCGCCGCTCCGGATTCCGATCACACTCCCGCTCTCCCTTCGGCAGTGCTTCGGGTGGGGCGCGCCGCCGGCGCCCGCGTTTCCCTTCGACGGCGCGCGCGTGCGGTACTACTACCTGGCTCGAAACGCGATCTGGCACGGCGCCGACTCGCTGGGTCTGAAGCCGGGCGACGAAGTCCTGATGCCGGGCTATCACCACGGGGTCGAGCTCCAGAGCCTCATCGCGAAGGGGATGACCGTCCGGTGCTATCGCGTGGACCGGCAGATGCGGATGGATCTCGCCGACGTGCGTGCGAAGCTCCGCCCGGCCACGCGCGCCCTGTACGTCACGCACTTCCTGGGCTACCCCCAGCCGATCGCCGAAGCGAAGCGTATCGCGGACGACGCCGGCATTCCGTTGATCGAGGATTGCGCCCTCTCCCTCTACAGCGCGTCGCCCGAAGGGCCCCTGGGCGTCACGGGCGATTTCAGCGTCTTCTGTCTCTACAAGAGCCTTCCGGTCCCGCAGGGCGGGGCCCTCGCGGTGAACCGGGCCGACTTGAAGCTCCCGCCGCCGCCGCGCGAGCCCGACCAGCTCTCCACGACATCCTACGTCTTGAACCGCCTCCTGGACGGACTCGTGCTGAGCCGCGCGCCGGGCGGATGGCGGCTGTCGGACGGGCTCCGGTCCCTGGCGCGCGTCGCGAAGCACGCCTCCGGCTCCACGGTCGTGCCGATCGACACGGAGGACTTCGACGTCTCCATGATGGACGTGGGGACGCGCGAGATCGCGCGCCGCATCGTCCGGTACACCGATCCGGTCGCGATGGTGGCGATCCGCCGCGCGAACTTCGAACGGATGGAGCGGCGGCTCGATCCCGCGGTCCGCCGGGTCCTGCCGCCGCTTCCGCCGGGCGCCTGCCCGCTCTCCTTCCCGATCTTCGTCAGGGAGAAGACCGCGACCGAGCGGCTCATGCGGGCGCAGGGGATCGAGACGATCAACATGTGGTCCCGCCACCATCCCGCGTCGCCGGAAGGATCGTTCACCGAAGTCGACGAGTTGCGGCGGCACGTGCTGGAGCTTCCGATCCATCAGGGCATGCGCGCCGAGCACGTCGACTACGTCGCCGAGAAGGCCTCCGCCCTCGCGCGCTGGTAGCGCCCGAACCGCCGGCGCCGTGGAGGCGCCGGCGGCGCGGAATCACATCATCGGCTTCTCGAACGCCGCCTCGCCCAGGACGACTTCCGCGTACGCGCAGAAGATCTGCACCTTCGCGACGTCCTTCGAGAACGAGACCATCGAGCCCTTCACCTCCGGGCCCATGAAGGTCGCCGCCATGCCGTTCTTCATCGTCATCGTGTTCATGCCGAGATTCCTCTGATTCGTGTGAGGGGGCGCGGGCGGGCGGGGTCTCGTGCGTCCCGCCCTCCGCGCGGTCACCGTCCGAAATGGCCGGTCCGGAGGAATGGTTCCCGTCCCGCCCGAATTCTCCTTTCGGACCGCGTCCGGGCTCCGGCCGCGAGGCGTATCGTGGATGGTGCGCCCTCGGACGCGCGAAGGGAGGACTTGCCATGCACGAGACGTTTCACGTCCACATCGTCAGCCCGCGCCACGGGCGCGGCCACATGACCTTCTTCGACGAACCGTTCGGCGAACAGACTCCGTTCGACTGGGCGGGGGGCTTCACGATCTCCTACGAGAACGGCTTCATGGAGGGGGGCGCGCTGACGCCGGAAGATCTGGCCGTCGGCCTCGACGCGTGGCTCGCCATGAACCACTGGAGAAAACTGGAGGAACTGGAAGCCCTGGTTGAGGTTTAACCCCAGGGCAGGGAGCCATTCCGAAGTTGGTCGGGCGATACGGGAACGGTATCCTTGCATCAAGCCGAACCGAACCCGTGACCTAGGTCCGTGCGCGCCGCCTCTCGGCGCGGCGCGCCGGAGACCCGGAGACTCGACCTGCTGCCGACCTACCGTCCGGCCCCCTCCGGGGCCCTCATCGCCGCGTTCCTCTGCGCGCTCGCCTGGCCGTCCCCCTCCCGGGGCGCTCCCGGCGTCATCGTCGCCGAAGCGACGCGCATTTCGTTCCCGCTCACCGTGGAAGCCCTCGGCACGACCCTCGCCAACGAGTCGGTCGAGATCCGCCCGCAGGTCTCCGAGGCGCTGACCAAGATCCACTTCACCGACGGCCAATTCGTCGCGCGCGGCGAACGCCCCGCCGAGCCCGCCGCTCTCGCGACACCCGAGCCGGACGCTCCGGTCGCCAAGTCCGCCTAGGGTTTCCCGCTTCCCCCAAGGGCGGCCGCGCCGCACCCGCCGCTACTCCCTCCGAAGCCCCTCCGCCCGGCCGCGCCGTGGCGTACCGTTGAGAAACGCAGCATTCCGATCATTCATCCGCGGCGCATCCGCCGCCAGGGAGGGGTTTCGCCATGAGCAGACGCAAGATCGCATGGTTGCCGGGCGACGGCATCGGCATCGAGGTGATGGAAGCGGCCCGGCTGGTGCTCGACGCGGTGGGATTCGAGGCGGACTACGAGCACGGCGACATCGGCTGGGAGTTCTGGCGCCAGGAGGGGGACGCGTTCCCGCCGCGCACGGTCGATCTCCTGAAGCGCGTGGACGCCGCCATGTTCGGCGCCATCACGTCGAAGCCGGCGAAGGAGGCCGAGCGGGAACTCGCGCCGGCGCTCCAGGGGAAGGGGCTCGTCTACCGCTCCCCGATCGTCCGGATGCGGCAGCTCTTCGACCTCTACGTCTGCCTCCGCCCCTGCAAGGCGTTCGAGCGGAACCCGCTCAATTATCGCGAGGGGATCGACCTCGTCGTCTTCCGCGAGAACACCGAGGATCTCTACTCGGGCGTCGAGTTCGCCACCGTGCCGGAGCGGCTGCGCGACACGCTGGCCGAGCTTTCCCCGCCCTTCAAGCCGTTCGCAGCGCTCCCCGGAGACCAGTACGCCGTCTCCTGCAAGATCAACACGAAGCGGGGCTCCGAGCGGATCATCCGGGCCGCGTTCGAGTTCGCGAAGAAGTTCGGCCGCCGGAAGGTCACCGTCGTCCACAAGGCGAACGTGGTCCGCGCCACGGACGGCCTCTTCCTGGAAGCGGCCCGCAGGGTGGCGGTGGACTATCCCGGCATCGAGATGGACGACGCCAACATCGACGCCATGACGATGTGGCTCATGAAGAACCCGTTCCAGTACGACGTGCTCGTGGCGCCCAACCTCTACGGCGACATCATCTCGGACCTCTGCGCCCAGATGGTGGGCGGCCTCGGCTTCGGTTGCTCCGGGAACATCGGGGAGAAGCTGGCCGTCTTCGAGCCGACGCACGGCTCGGCGCCCAAGCACGCGGGGAAGCGGAAGGCGAACCCGCTCGCGACCATTCTCGCCGCGAAGATGATGCTGGAATGGCTGGGCGAGCAGACGAAGGCCGAGCGGATCGAGCACGCGGTGGCCGACGTGATCCGGGAGGGGGTCGTCCGGACGTACGACATGGGCGGAACCGCGACCACGATGGACATGGCGCGGGCCGTCGCGGACGGCTGCGCCGTGGCCGGCGCCGCCCGCCGGTAGGGGCGGGCCATGCCGCGAATCGTCCTCCACGAAGTCGGGCCGAGGGACGGCCTCCAGATGGAGCGGCAGGTCGTCCCGCTCGAGACAAAGCTCGACTGGATCGGGCGCGCCATGGAGGCGGGGCTCGACATCGTCCAGGTCGGGTCGTTCGTCCATCCCGAGAAGGTCCCTCAGATGGCCGACACGGACGAGCTCTTCCGGCGTCTCACGGCGGGGAAGACGTCGACCTCGGTCCTGTCGGGGCTCGTCCTGAACGAGAAGGGACTGGAGCGGGGGCTCGCCTGCGGCGTGGAGATGGTCTGCCTCGGCGCCTCCGCCAGCGAGACGCACAGCCGGAAGAACAGCGGCATGGGGACCGAGGAGGCGACGCGCCGGATCGTCGCGACGGCGAAGGAAGCGGTCGCGGCGGGGAAGCGGGTCCAGGTCTCCGTCCAGTCGGCGTTCGGCTGCGGCTTCGAGGGGGCCATCCCCGAGGCGCGCGTGCTCGGCATGGTGCGCGTGTACCTCGACGCCGGACTTCGGAGCGTCAGCCTCGCCGACACGGCGGGCCACGCGCACCCCGACCAGGTGGAGCGCCTCTTCGAGGCGGTCCGGCGGCTCGACCCGGCGGCCGAATGCGCCTGCCACTTCCACAACACGTACGGCCTCGGGATGGCGAACCTCTACGCCGCCCTCCGCTCCGGCGTGACCTCCTTCGAGACGTCGTTCGCGGGGCTCGGCGGCTGTCCCTTCACGAAGGTCGCCGCCGGCAACGTCGCCACCGAGGACTTCGTGCACGCGCTCCAGCGCTCGGGAGCGCGGCTCGACGTGAGCCTCGACCGGCTCCTCGCGATCGCCCGCGACGTCGCGGCGCACTTCGGGCGCGACATGCAGGGCTACGTCTACCGGACCGGGCCGATCCCGGCGGAGGTCCACACATGAGCCGGAAGCTCCTCGAGGGCGTGCGCGTCCTCGATCTCACCAACGTCCTGGCCGGGCCGTTCGCGACGCTCCACCTGGCCCTCCTGGGGGCCGAGGTCATCAAGGTCGAGAATCCCAAGGACGGCGATCTCGCGCGGAAGCTCGGCATCGTGCCCGGCCTGAACGAGCAGCTCATGGGGACGAGCTTCCTCGCGCAGAACGCGAACAAGAAGTCGGTCGCCCTGAACACGAAGTCGGCCGAGGGGAAGGAGATCTTCCGCCGGCTCGCCCGTTCCGCGGACGTCCTGGTGGAGAACTTCCGCCCCGACGTGATGGAGCGGCTCGGGCTCGGCTACACGTCGCTCTCGGAGGTGAATCCGCGTCTCATCTACTGCGCCGTGTCGGGCTTCGGCGCGACCGGCCCCGACGCCCTGAAGCCGGCCTACGACCAGATCATCCAGGGGCTGAGCGGCGTGATGGCCGTGAACGGCGACGAGCGGCTGAACCCGCTCCGCGCCGGATTCCCGGTCTGCGATACGGTCGGAGGCCTGAACGCCGCCTTCGCCGTCGTCGCCGCCCTCTACCACCGGGAGCGGACCGGCGAGGGCCAGTTCATCGACGTCGCGCTTCTCGACTCGATCATGCCCTTGATGGGCTGGGTGGCGGCGAATCTCCTGATCGGCGGGCAGCAGCCCGTCCTGATGGGGAACGACAATTTCACCGCCGCGCCGTCGGGCACGTTCCGGACCAAGGACGGCCACATGAACATCGCGGCGAACAAGCAGGAGCAGTGGGAGGCGCTCTGCGACGAGATCGGGCTCCCCGATCTGATGTCCGATCCGAGGTTCGAGAAGCGGGACACCAGGAAGAAGAACCGGAAGGCGCTCACGCCACTGATCGAAGCGAAGCTGATGGAGCGGCCGACCGCGGAGTGGGTGGAGCGGCTGAACGCGCGCGACGTGCCGAGCGGCGCGATCCTGTCGCTCGAGCAGGCGCTCGCCCAGCCCCAGGTGCGCCACCGCGGCGTGCTCCGGGACGTGCCGGTCGAGGGGATCGGTTCGATCCCGCTCTTCGACCTCACGGCGCGGTTCGAGAAGACTCCGGGCGCGATCACCGATCCGCCGCCTAGGCTGGGGGCGCACACCGAGGAAGTCCTGAAGGGAATCGGCGTGAGCGTGGCGGAGCTGGCCGCGCTTCGCGAGAAGGGAATCGTATCGTGCGGACCGGCCGTGGCCGCCGCCGGAAGGGCAGGAGGTTGAGACCATGGGTATGACCTACGTGCAGAAGGTGCTCGCCTGCGCCGTCGGGAAATCGGAGGTCGCGGTCGGCGACGTGCTGGAGCCGCCGGTGGATCTCGCGATGTCCCACGAGAACGCGGCGCTCGTCATCAATCAGTTCCGGGAGATCTTCGAGGGGACGGGGCGCGACGCCGTCGTCTGGGACCCCGACCGGATCGCCATCGTCTTCGATCACCGCGTTCCCGCCGAGTCGTCGAAGACCGCGACGAACCAGAAACTCGTGCGCGAGTTCGTCTCGCGCCAGGAGATCCGCAAGTTCCACGACATCCGGGGCGACATCGGCGGCATCTGCCACCAGATCCTCCCGGAGAACGGCTACGTCCTGCCCGGCGACATCGTGGTCGGGACCGACAGCCACACGACCACGCACGGAGCTACCCGAAGGTGGAAGGCATCCAGATCATCAACGATCAGGGCTCGTACATGTTTCCGACCTACGCCGGCCAGTGGATCCCCGATTCGCCGGCGCGCCGCGCGGTCGTCATCGATCGGCTTAGAACGTGGGACATCTT
>DATIQI010000066.1:0-4364 GCA_035470985.1 Acidobacteriota bacterium | reverse complement strand
TGCCCTTCGTAGTCGCAGACGAAGCGTCGCACGATGTCGCGAGGCAGCACGCGCCCATCGGGCGCTTGGAGCGGACGCTGCGCTTGAGCGACTTCGCCGCCGAGTTGGGCGCGCCCGGCATCGCCTGCCACATCGGCTTCGTTCCCGAGGAGCCGGGCGACGCGGATTACCTCGCCGTGAAGCAGATGGTGACGCAGGTGTGCGACCACGCGGCGAAGAACAACCAGTACTTCGCGCTCGAGACCGGGCAGGAACCGGCGCACGTGCTGCTGAGCTTCATGAAAGACGTGGCACGGCCGAATCTGCGGATCAACTTCGATCCGGCGAACATGATTCTCTACGGGACGGGCGATCCGATTGACGCGCTGGGTGTGCTGGCGTCGAATGTCGTGACCGTACATGCCAAGGACGGCGACTGGCCGCCGAAGGACAAGGCGGGCGCGCTGGGCACCGAGCGGCCATTGGGGCAGGGCGCGGTGGGTATGGAGCGCTTTGTGGCGAAGCTCAAAGAGATCGGCTACAAGGGTCCGTTGTGTGTAGAGCGGGAAGTCGAGAATATCGACACGCGGTTGGCGGACATGAAGATGGGCGTGGAGTTGTTGCGCGGGCTGGTGGGGTAGCCCTGTCTGCACAGGCCGGGGGCCTGTCCTACTTACGGCAGCCCGGCTTCGCGCATGAACTCGGCGGCTTCTTCCGGCGGTGTGGGGTTGATGTAGAAGCCCGTGCCCCATTCGAAGCCTGCGACCTTGCTGATCTTGGGGATCAGCTCAATGTGCCAGTGGTAGTGTTCGAGCGGACCGTCCTGCACCGGTGAGCTGTGGATCACCAGATTGTAGGCGGGCCATTCGAGGACGCGATCCATCTTGCGCAGCGTGGCGCGCACGACCCAGGCGAGGTTGCGAATGACGGCGCTCTCCGCATTCTCAAAATGCGACTCGTGGCGGCGGGGAACGATCCAGGTTTCGAAGGCAAAGCGCGAGGCGTAGGGCGTGATGGAGAGGAAGTGTTCGGTTTCGAGCACCACGCGGCGAGTGTCGCGCACCTCGTGGCGGACAATGTCACAGAAGACGCAGCGCTCGCGGTAGTCGAAGTGGCGGCGGGAGCCATCGAGCTCTTCCTGGACGCGCTTGGGAACGACGGGCAGCGCGATCAACTGCGAGTGGGCGTGTTCGAGCGATGCGCCGGCGAGTTCGCCGTGGTTTTTGAAGATGAGGATGTAGCGCAGGCGGCGGTCTTTGCGCAGGTCGAGCACGCGTTCGCGGAAGGCCCAGAAGACCTCCTCCACGTTTTTCTCGGGAAGCTCTGCGAGCGTGGTTTCGTGGAGCGGCGATTCGACGATCACCTCGTGCGCACCGATGCCGTTCATGCGGTCGTAGAGGCCCTCGCCTTCGCGGTCGAGTTCGAACCAGGGTCAAGCGGTTTCGGGGTGAGGACTTCCGGGGCGAAGCCCGTGGCGCGGAGGCTACCCTCGCGGCCTCGCCAGGCGTTTCAGGAGGAGCGAGGCCACGGTGCGGCGCACTTCCGCCCGGTCGTAGTAGCCGTCGGCGATGCGCCTGCGGGCGAGTTCGACGCGTCCGCTGATCTCGGCTTCGGCCGGGTCGGGCCCGGCATGTTCGTCCGGTCGGTGCGTAGCGCGGTCCTTAGTGGAGACGGTCGGCACGGTCGCAATCCCTCCGAAGCGCGTCGAGCGCTTCGACCCAGTGGTCCCGCAGCGTCGAGAGGGCCTCGAAGGCCTCCTCGAAATCGCCCTGCGCCAAATCCGTGAGGCAGGAGTCGAAGTGCTCCAGCACCCGGCTCCCGACGGTCCGTCCCTGGGAATCGAGGGCGTTCATCAACTCGTAGACCGAGCGCTCGGCCACGCGACGATCCCCGAAGAGGCAGCCGCGCAGCGCGCACTCGAAGAGGGCGGTCACCTGATCCCCGCGTTCGATCCACCGCTCCATCGCGGCGCGATCCTCGCGGTGGCGGCCCTCACCCCTTACCGTTCGATTCCTCGTCACGGGGGGGCGCCGGGGCGCCCGAGGCGCCTCCGTTCTGGGCCTGAGCCTCGCGGGCGCGGCGGTTTTCCGCCTGGATCCGTTCGTAGATCTCCTCCCGGTGCACCTTCACGCTCGGCGGCGCGTCGATGCCGAGCTTCACGTGGTTCCCCTTCACCTCGACGATCGTGATCTTCACGTCGTCGCCGATCCGGATGTTCTCGCCGAGCTTGCGCGTCAGGAGGAGCATCGTGCCCTCGTCTTCTCCAGCATCCTGCTGGGTTCGGTTCGCGATCGGGAGCGCGGCGCGCGTGCCACCGTAGGAACGCGCCCTTCTCCCGTCCCGATCACAGATCGGCAGCGGCGCGGAGCATCTGAATCCGGAAAGGTGGCGAACGAGGGCGGATCGGCGCGGCGCGGGGGGCGAAGCGGAGGACGAGGCCCGATCGAGCCACGGCCTTGTGGCGGCAGGCGTCCGGGTGCTAACGTGCCGCGCGATGATGCCCCGAGAACATGGACGAAGCCCGGGCCCCCGGGTGTGGCGCGCGCTCGGCGCGGCCGGCATCGCGGCGCTCGTCTTCATGTCGTGCGCCGGGCCCCAGGTCACGGAGCCGGAGCTCGACAGCGTCGTTTGGACACGCCTCACGCCGACGTACGTGCAGAACGCGCGCTACCCCGACGTTCGGGTCGATTCGATGATCTTCACGGCGTGGGGATCGAACCCCGGGCAGCCGGGCGTCGTGTACGACCGCCTGGCGTTTTCCGGCGTCGACGGGACCTCCCCCTTCGTGAGCGGCTACCTCGGGGCGGCCACCTGGACGGATTACCGGCCCCGCTGGGTCCGTTCGCAGATGATCGTCTTCCAGTCGAATCGCGCGGGGAACTTCGAGATCTACTACCGCGACCTCGAGACGTTCACCGACCGGCGGCTTTTCTCCAGTCCCCTGAACGAGTCGGCTCCCGTGCCCCGCCCCAACGCGCCCGGACTGATCTACGTGGAGTACGAGCAGCCCGCGCGCCTCGGCAGCTCGGACCTGTCGGGCCGGATCGTCCTCATCCCCGACACGGCCGCCGTTCCGATCGAGCGGATCTACCTCACGCCCGACACGATGCGCTGCGGCGAGCCCGACTGGCATCCGTCGGGGCAGCGGATCGTCTTCACGTCCGAGAACGCGACCGACCTCTCGCGCCATGTCTACACGATGAACCTCGTGCCCGGCGATTCCGCGATGGTCCCTCTGACCACCGGCCCCGCGAACGACTTCAGCCCGCGCTGGAGCCCCGACGGAAATCGGATCCTCTTCTCGTCGAACCGGACGGGGCGCTGGGGCCTCTGGGTCGTCCATCCGCAGGGCGAGGCGAACGGCTTGAAGCTCGTCTCGTTCGAGGACGCGAACGCCGCCGTCTTCACGCCGATCTGGACGCCCGACGGCGCCTCCATCATCGCTTCGTCGAACGGCCGGGGCGGGATCCGATCGCTCTGGCTCCTCACGAACCTCCCCGACTTCGGCTTCTAGTCACGCCCCCCAGGCGAGGGCCGCGAGCCCCGCGAAGAGCGCTCCCTTGATCGCCGCGGAGACGCGCCCGTAGGAAACCGCCGGACGCCCGAGCGCCGCGAACGCCCAGAGGAGCGGAAGCCCGGCCGCCGGGAGCGCGACGGCGAAGTAGCGCGCGCGGAGCCCGGACGCGGAGACCGGGAGCGGGAGCACGAGGAGCGCGCCCAGGAGGGCGATCCGCGCCGCCGCCGTGACGCGCGCGGCCCCCGCGCGAACCGCCCACGTCGCGCGTCCCGCCGCGCGATCGCCCGGAGCGTCCTCCAGCTGTTTCACGCATTCGCGCGCGAGCTGCGCCCATCCCGCGAGCATGGCCGGGAGTAGCGTTCGTCCCGGCGCGCTCCCGCCGAGTCCTCCCCAGACGACCGCCAGCACGGAGAGGAGCGCGATCGCCGCCGGTCCCGCCGCGCCGCGGTTCTTCAGCCACGGGCTGTAGGCGGTGAGGAGGATCGCCGCGAACGCGGCCAGGGCGACCCACGGGAGTCCCGGCGCGCGCGCGAGGAGGAGGGCGCCCGCGAGGGCGAGCGCGAGGTAGGCGAGGCCCAGGACCGTCCGCGGCGCGAGCGCGCCCGCCGGAATCGGCCGTCCCGGACGATTCCAGCGGTCGGGCTCCGCGTCGGTCGCGTCGTTGCGCGCGTAGCCGTAGGCGCCGATCAGGACGGGGACGAGGAGAAGCGTGGGGTCGAGCGGCGCGTTCCCGAGGAGCGAGCCGACCCAGGCGGCCGCCGCGATCGCGGCGAGGTTCACGGCGCGGTAGAGGCGAAGCACGGCGAGGGCGCGCGCGAGGATCGGGGCCTCGCCCGGCGCCACGGGGGGCCGCGCGCTCACGCGCCGC
>DATIQI010000065.1:0-1694 GCA_035470985.1 Acidobacteriota bacterium | reverse complement strand
GAAGGAGCTGAACGCGATCTGCGAGAAGAAGGGGATCCGCGTCCTGGAGTGACGCGCGGAAGCACGCCGGCTCTCGCTCCGGAAAAGTCCTTGGGGGAAGGACGGATCCGGGGCGGGGCCACGGCGCACGACCCGCAGGGCCCCCGCCTTGACCCCCGCCCCCCCGCGTGCTAATCCTTCCGGGTCACTTGGTCCCCGGAAGTCGGGCCCATAGCTCAGGTGGTCAGAGCAGCCGGCTCATAACCGGTCCGTCCTTGGTTCGAGTCCAAGTGGGCCCACCCTTAGGACGGCCCGGGCGGGAATCGGGCGATTAGCTCAGCTGGTCCAGAGCGCTCGCCTCACACGCGAGAGGTCACTGGTTCAAGTCCAGTATCGCCCACCACCCGCCGAGCGGACGCCCGACCGAAGAAGGAGAACCGCGCGCACCCAGCCGCCTTCCGCGACAGACGTCCTGGAAAGGGATTGGCCGGGTGCTCCTCTCGCAGGACGCACCCGATTTTTGTCCGCGCGGCGCGCGCCGCGGCAGAGACGGAGGAAGCAAGTTGTCGCCTGAGGAAATCCAGGCACTGCTGGAGCTCCAGGAACTCGATCTGAAGCTGCTCGAGTACGAGCGGCACCAGAAGGCGCTGCCCGGCCTGATCGAGGCGATCGAGGCGCCGCTGCGCGTCGCGACCGAGGCGAAGGCGAAGCTCGACGCCGAGCTGGCGTCGGCGAAGGCGCAACAGCGCGGCGTCGAGCTGGACCTCGCGACGAACAACGCGCAGTTCAAGAAGCTCCAGACGCAGCAGATGGGCGTGCGCAACCAGATCCAGTTCGAGGCGTTCCAGCACGAGATGGAGGCGCTGAAGGATCGCGCGGATTCGCTGGAGGAGTCCGGGCTCAAGTGGATCGAGCGCGTCGAGGCCGCCACGACGAAGCTGCCCGAGACCGCCGACGCGCTGGAGCGCGCCACCGCCGTCGCGGCGGAAGCGCGCGCGAAGCTGGACGAGAAGACCTCCGAACTGAAGCGTATCCACGACGAGGCCGCGTCGTTGCAGGCGCCGCTGCTCGCGAAGGTCCCCGTGCAGGTGCTCGGTTACTATCGCCGCCTCCGCGGCGCCGGGAAGGCGCCGTTCGTCGCGGTCGTGAAGCGCGGCGCGTGCGGCGGCTGCGGCTTCCGCCATCCCGCGCAGCGCCTGCAGGAGATCAAGCAGAGCCGTCGCCTGAACATGTGCGAGCAGTGCGGACGGATCCAGGTCTGGCGCGAGGAAGAGGCGCGGATTGGCTTCTGAGGACCGGCCATCGCCGTCGCCCGAAGCCCGGCTCGCGATCGAGGGGTTGCTCGCGGGGAAGACCCTGGACGAAGTAGCGCCGCAGGGTACCTCCGTTCGTGGCGAAGTCGAAGCGCACCTCATCCGGTCGCTGGAGAGCGCGGGTCGCGCCCACGCGGAGAAGCCCCCGTCCCGGCGCACCGGCGCGAAGACCGCGCCGAGAACGCCGGGAAGCGCGGCGAAGTCGGCCGCCAAGCCGGCGGCGAAGTCGGGCGCGAAGGCCGCCGCGAAATCGGCTGCGAAGTCGGCCGCGCACCCTCCCGCGCACGGAGCCTCCTCCCGCGGCGCCTCCTCCCACGGCGCCTCCTCCCACGGCGGCTCCCCCCATGCCGGGCGAACGAAAGCCGTCGTCGCCTATTCGGACGGCGCGTCCCGCGGGAACCC
>DATIQI010000064.1:0-7206 GCA_035470985.1 Acidobacteriota bacterium | reverse complement strand
AGGTGAATCGGGTCGGGTCGGGGCTCGAGTGGGTGCTCGATCTCTTCCTCTTGGTGGTGACGCCCGTCCAAGCCGCGCTCCCGGGGCTCCTATCGGGCCGCGGGGCGTTCCGGTCGGCCGCGCGCGCTCGGCTCGCGGCCTCCATCGGGGCGTGGCGCGGCTGGTGCGCCCGCGTCCCCGGCGCGGAACTCCTGGCGGCCGCGGGAGGCTGGGGCGCCATCGTCCGCCTGCCGGGCCGCGGCGACGCGGCCGAATGGGCGCTCACCGAGCACGACGTCCTCCTCCACCCGGCCCATTTCTACGATTGGGACGACGAACGGCACGCCGTGGCTAGCCTCCTTCCCGAGCCCGACGTCCTGGCGGAGGCCCTGGGCCGATTGGAGCATGGAATCGGACGGCGTCCGCCGGGGTAACATGAAACAGACCGCCCGCGCCCGACCCCACGGAGGACTCCCATGAGATTCCATTCGAATTGGCACGCCGCCGCGGGACTCGCGCTCGCGCTCGCATTCCTCGTATCCGCCCCGCCCGCCCTCGCCGCGAAGGAGGCCCCGACGATTCCAGCGAAGGACCAGAAAGCCCTGGAAGGCGCGCTCGACAAGGTGCTTCGGCTCCTCCCCGCGCCCGCCAAGGAATTCCGTCACGACCGCGAAGGGGACTCCCGTGAGGTGGCCGCGACCGCCCCGCCGAAGACGGCGGACGGCGCCTGGCGCGTCCCGGCGGGCGCCCAGGCGGGACGCGTGTACGTGAAGCGCGACGGCACGGGGGACGACGCCGTGGAGACCCGCGTCGAGGTGAACGTCTACCTGAATCTCGAGACCACGCTCTCCGATCCGCTCGGGTCGGCCGGTGGCTCGCTCCGCGTGGACCTGAAGGACGAGGCGCCCTTCGCCCGGCATTCGCTCGCCGGCATCGACGCCACGCGGGTCGCGCTTCCGCTCACGGAGGAGGAGAAGGCGAACTCGCTGACGGTCGTCCGCGCCTACATCGCGGCGCCGGAGGCGGACGGCTACCTCGCCGACGTGATCCAGGGGCGGCGGCCCGACCGGAGCCCGTGGGACGGCACGCAGGCGAAGAGCGCCTCCGAGGTCCGGACGATCGTGGTGGAATTCCACGGTCCCGCGTCCGAGGTGGAGCGCCTCGCGGCCGCGACGCCGGTCCTCAAACTGCGAGCCCTCCTAACCCCCTGACGGGCCGCGCCTCCCCGGACGCCGGGCTCTGAGCCCTTTCGGCGGAACCCCGACTGTAGTAAAGAATAGGGGTTCACGGGGGCAGTGTTCCCTGGGCGACCCAGCCCGCCATGTTTCAGGCCCATTGATAGGGGAATTGGCCATGAAGACACGGACGTTTCTCGTTGTATTCGCCGCGTTCACGACCGCCGCGCTCCTCGGGATCGACGCATCGCCTCGCGGCGCCGCCGCGGCGCCGGCCGAGGGATGGTCGCTGAACGCCACGATCATCGAAGCCTGTTCCTGCCCGATGTTCTGCCAGTGCTACTTCGCCACGAAACCGGCCGCGCACGCCGGACACGAAGGGCACGGCGCCGAGCACTTCTGCCGCGCGAACAACGCCTACAAGGTGAACAAGGGGCACTTCGGCAAGACGAAACTCGACGGCGCCAAGTTCTGGATCGGGATGGACCTCGGCGCGGAATTCGCGGACGGCGAGATGGACTGGGCCGTGCTCCACTTCGACCCGGCCGTCACGAAGGAGCAGCGCGAAGGGATCCAGGCGGCCCTGGCGCACCTCTACCCCGTGAAGTGGAAGTCGTTCACCGTCGGCGCGGACGCTCCGATCGAGTGGACGGCGACGAAGGATCGCGCCCACGCCAAGTTGGACGGCGGCAAGAGCGGCGAGGTGGTCCTGAACCGGTGGGCCGGCAACACCGCCGAGCCCGTGGTGATCCACAATCTCAAGTACTGGGGCGCGCCCCGGAACGACGGGTTCGTTCTCATGCCGAACGACGTGGAGGCCTACCGCCTCACCGACAAAGCGTTCGAGTACAAGGGGACGAACGGGTTTATGATCACGTTCGACATCTCGTCGAAAGACGTGCCGGCGGAGTCGAAGCCCTCGAAGGGGTGACCGGCTCCCGACCTCGAAAGGAGTCCCGATGAACCTCCCATACATTCAAACGCTCTGGGAAGAGCAGCGCCTCGTCTTCGGCATCACCTTGCGCGTGATCCAGGCCGTCCCGAAGGACAAGATGGACGCGCGTCCGATCGCCGGAATGCGGACGCCGAAGGAACTGATCGCCCACATGGGGGCGACGATGCGCCACGTGGCCACGGGGATCGTGGCGGGCAAGATCGACGCGTACGAGGAGCGGGAGAAGGAGATCGTCGCGAAGAACTACGACGACTTCATGAAGTGGGTCGCGGAGTGCTGGACCGTGGCCGACGAGGCCGTGAAGTCGATGACCGACGCGACCGTGACCTCCATGGTGAAGAATCCGTGGACGACCGACTTCCCGGCGTGGGTCTGCATGCAGATCATCTTCGACGAGCACCTGCACCATCGCGGGCAGCTCTACGCCTACCTGCGCGTCTTCGGCATCGAGCCGCCGTTCATGTGGGACTTCGAGAACAGCGCCAAGGAATTCCAGCCTCAGCACCAGCCGGCGTAGCGGTCGCGATCGCGCGGCGGCCGTGAGCGTCGAATCGGAAGCGACGGGGAGGGCCCGCCGAGGGCCCTCCCCGTTCGCGTTCCTCGGCGCCGCTCAGTTCCTCTCCCAGTTCGGCGACTCGGTCTTCCAGATCGCCTTCATTTGGCTTCTCCTCGAACTGACGGGCTCGAAGTCGGCCACGGGCTTCGCCGCGACGGTCTCCTACCTCCCGGCGCTCCTCTTCGGCGTCTTCGCCGGCTTCCTCGTCGACCGGTGGAACCGCCAGCGCGTGCTGGTCGCGGCGGACGCGGCGCGCGCGCTCCTCCTCGCCGCGGGGGGCGGCCTCTTCGCCGCCGGGGCGCTCGGCGCGCCGGGGCTCACCGCCATCGCGTTCGGCTGCGCGACCGCCGCGGTCCTCTTCAATCCGGCGCGCGATTCGCTCCTGCCGTCGCTGGTGCCCGCGTCGTGGCTCATCCAGGCGAACGCCTGGGTGCAGACGTCGCAGCAGGCCGCCTACCTGATCGGTCCGCTCTGCGCCGGCGTGATCGTGCAGGGCCTCGGGATCGGCGCCGTCTTCCCCGCGGGCGTCGCGCTCTACATCGGATCGATGATCCTCCTCTTCGGCGTCGGCCGCGCCGGCGGGGCGCCCGTTTCCAAGGCGGAGCGGCCGCATGCGCTCCAGGACTTCCGCGAAGGACTCCGGGCGATCGCCGCCGACCGGACGCTCCTCCTGCTCCTCGCCTTCACGGGGATCGACAACCTCTTCATCATGGGTCCCGCCGTCGTGGGAACGGCCGTGATGGTGCGCGAGACGCTGGGGGGAGACGCGGCCATGTACGCGCTTGTGGAGGCGACGTACGGTCTCGGCTGGGGACTCGGCAGCCTCCTGATCGGCCGGCTGGCGGCGCGCGTCCCCTACGGGATCCTCCTCCTGGTCGGCATCACGCTCGACGGGCTGACGTACGTGCCGCTCCTCTGGTGCCGCTCGCTCCCCTACCTCCTCGTCGTCTCGCTCATCCACAGCATGGTGATCCCGCTCATCACCGTGCCGCGTGCCGCCCTGGTGCAGCGGATCGTGCCGGCCGCGCGGCTCGGCCGCGTCTTCGCGCTGGTGAACGTGGTGGTGATCGGAATGACGTCGCTCTCGTCGGGTCTGACGGGCATGGCGCTCGAGTTCGTGGACGCCCCGATGCTCTTCGGCGTGATCGGAGCCCTGGCGGGTCTGACGGGTATCGCCGGCTTCGCCTCGAAGCGGCTCCGGACGCTCTAGCGGCGGCGGAAGAGGTAGTAGACGCCGAATCCGGTCGCGGCGATGAAGACGCCGGCGCCGGCCCGCCATCCCGAGGCTGAGAGGTCGCTTCCGATCAGGACAACGGTCACGAGGATGAAGAGGATCGGGACGACCGGATAGAGGGGCGTGCGATAGCCGACCGCCGCGCCGGCCGCGACTTCCGGATGCACCTCGCCCCGCGCCTCGCGGCGCCGCTTCACGAACACCGCCGCGATCGTGAGGCCGTAGAAGAGCCAGGAGGTCGTCACGAACCAACCCGACGCGTCCTCGAATCCTCCCGCGAACCAGAGCCAGGTGATGGAGAGGGCCGCCTGAAGCCAGAGCGCGAAGTCGGGCGAGCCGCGCCGCGCGTCCACGTGCGCCGCGCGCTTCCAGAAGAGGCCGTCCGCCGCCATGGCGAGCGTGACGCGCGGGCCGGTGAGAATGGAGGCGCTCACGGTTCCGAACGTGGAGACCGCCACGAGGACCGCGAGCGCCCGACCGCCCCAATCGCCGAGGATGCGCCGGATCGTCTCGCTCCCGACCGCTTCGTACGTCGCCACTTCCGACGGCGAGAGGACCGCGAAGTAGGCGAGGTTCGTCAGGAC
The DNA here is from genome assembly GCA_035470985.1 of Acidobacteriota bacterium. GTDB lineage: Bacteria > Eisenbacteria > RBG-16-71-46 > SZUA-252 > SZUA-252 > SZUA-252. Next base: position 2,723 of record DATIQI010000064.1, on the reverse strand, counting down.
GTAGATCCCCACGACGATGACGGTGCCGAGGAGGATCGCGATCGGCATGTTCCGCCGCGGGTTCACGATCTCTCCCGCGACGTAGGTCGAATCGGTCCAGCCGTCGTACGCGAAGAGAATCGGGATCATGGCGACGACCATGGCGAGGAAGAGCGGTCGCGCGGCCCCGCCGGCGCCGTCCCAGGGTCCGCCCGCCGCGGCGCCGGCCGCCACGGCCGCGGCGCCCGCCTCGGTCGGGCCCCCGTGCGGCAGGAGGAACGCGGCCCCGCAGAGGGCGGCGATCCCGACCACCTTCAGGGTGGTGAGGAGGGTCTGGGTCCCCGCCCCTTCGCGCACGCCGAGCCAGTTGATGAAGGTGAGGACGAGAATGGCCGCGGCGCCCGCCGCGAACTGGGTGGAGGCGGGCAGACCCAGCGCCTCGCAGAAGTAGATCGCGAAGACGCTGGTGATCGAGGCGATGACGGTCGGCTTGATCACGCCGAGGCTCGCCCAGCCGAAGACGAACCCGAGCCGGTCGCCGAACGCGCGCCGGATGAAGACGTAGAGCCCGCCCGTCTCCGGGTGGGCCACGGCCAGCTCCGCCAGGACGAGCGATCCGCAGAGCGAGAGGAGGCCGCCCAGGATCCAGGCGGCCAGCATGAGCGGCGCGCTCGTCAGCTCCTGCGCGACCGAATGGGGCGAGCGGAAGATCCCCGAACCGACGATGCTTCCGACCGTGATCGCCGTCGCGGCGTAGAGCCCGATCTGACGCTTCAAGACCACCGGCGTCGCGCCGGAGCCGTGGGACGCGGCCGCCTCCGCGGGCGTCATCAGCGAAGGAGCGCCACGCGGGTCCTCGCCTCCTGCCCGCCGGAGCGGACCACGGCGAAGTAGACGCCCGCCGCGGCCGCGACGCCGCGATCATCCGCGCCGTCCCACGGGAGAACGTGCTCGCCGGCCGCCATCGGCCGCGACGCGAGCGTCCGCACCAGACGTCCCCGCGCGTCCACGATCATCACGCGGGTCGCGGCCTCTCGATCGAGCGTGAAGTGGAGCGTGGTCGCGCCTCGCGCGGGATTCGGTCGCGCGCGCCCGAGCGCGAAGCGAAGCGGTCCGCTCCGCGAAGCGCTGACGACGCCCGAAGCCGTTTCCCGGCCCTGCCCGTCCACGAGCGCGATCCGATAGGCGTACGTGACACCCGCCTCGCCGCTCCGGTCCACGTACTCGAACGCGCCGCCTCCCACGAGGAGTGAGGGCGTCAAGCGCGTCCAAGCGCCGGCCGACGACGCGGCTCGATCGACGTGGAAGCCGCCGTCGTTCCCGCCGTCCGCGCGGGTCCAGCGAAGCCTGACGCCGTCGGGACCACCCTCCGCCTCGAACCCGGCGATCGCGATCGCGGTCGTCGGCGACTTCACGATCTGCACGGTGTCGATCACGGCGCCGTCGGCGGCGATCGCCTGGAGAAAGAGCCCGTTCTCGACGACGAAGACGTCCACGAGGTGATACGTGCTGATCGCGCTCGCCTCCCGGCTCGAGAGAGCGGTCAGGCCGTAGAGCGAGCGCCCGCCTCCTCCGGTCGTGATCCAAATCGGGCCGGCGGGATTGAAGTAGGAGGGATCGTCGGCCACGTCCTGCTCCACGCCGCCCACGAGCGGGTAGGTCCGCGTATAGAAGTGGTTGTGCCCCTGGAAGACGATGTCCACGCCGTGCGCGAGGAAGATCGGCTCCAGCGCCGCGGCGATCGTGGCGTCCCCGCCGTGTCCTCCTCCGTTCGAGTAGGCCGGCACGTGGAAGTAGACGAACTTCCAGAGCTTCGTCGAGGCCGCGAGATCGTCGTCGAGCCAGTTCAGCATCGTCGCGTCGGGCGTCGTGTTCTCGTTCACGACCTCGAGGCAGACGAAGTGGGCGTTGGAGTAGTCGAACGAGTAGTAGCGCTCCGTGCCCGTCGCGCTGTTCGTCGGGAGATGGAACGCGTCCAGGTAGGGCTGTCCGTTGCTGGTCCCGACGTCGTGGTTCCCGAGCGCCGTGTAGAACGGAATCCGCGCGATGGTCGGGCGATAGACGTCGAAGTACTGGGGCGTGAAATTCGCGGCCTCGCCCGCCTCGTAGATGATGTCTCCGGTCAGGATGCCGAGATCCGCGACCACCGAGTCGGCGCGCGCGGCGATCGCGATCTGCTCGGCCGTCGCGGCACCGAGATCGCCGAGCGCGATGAACTGGAACGGAAACGTCGTGGCCGGCGGCGCGATGAAGTAATCCTCATCGCTGGAGAGGACGTTCGCGCCGTCGGTCACGCGATAGAAGTAGAGGTCCTCGGGGGTGAGCCCGTTCAGGGTCACCGCGTGGTTCGTCGAGACGAGTCCGTCGTTCACGGCCGTGTAGTTGAAGAGATCGGTGCTGTACTCGAGCACGCCCGTGGTCGGCGTGTCGGTCTGCCACGCGACCGTCACCGAGGTCGGCGTGAGGATGTTGATCCAGGGGTAGCGGGTCAGGGTGGCGGCGTCGGCGGCGGGAGCGGGAGCCGAAGCGGCGAGGCCGGCCAGGCCGGCGATCGTCGCCCAGAGCGCGAGGCGCGCGTGGAGCGATCGAGTCCGCGTCACGATGAGATCTCCTTCCGTGGCGAATCCATCGTTCGAGGTGCGGGCCGGGAATCGGGTTCTCCCCGGGGTCGAGCGCCCGGATGCTGCCTCAGGGCGCGGCAACGCGCAAGGAGATAGCGGACGGACGGCCCCGCCCTTGCCGGG
>DATIQI010000063.1:0-2860 GCA_035470985.1 Acidobacteriota bacterium | reverse complement strand
TGGCCACAAGCGCTTCACGACGTCGACGCACTCCTCGAACCGCCGCACGCGCTGGCCTCGCGGCACCCGGAAGGCGTCGAACTCCACGTCGCGATAGCCGAGCCCCACGCCGAACACCAGGCGGCCGCGCCAGATGACGTCGAGCGTCGCGATGTACTCCGCCACCTCGACGGGATTGTGACGATCGTGCCGCCGGCGATGGGCGAGGTCCCCGCCCGTCCCGGCTCTCGCTAGGAGGTACTTGTCCCATGAGCATTCGGATGGTCGTTCGCCGCACGGCCGTCGCGCTGGCGGTTCTCGCCGCGTCGGCCACCGCGGCCCAGGCCCAGACGCTGTCGAACATCGGTAACGTCAACCTGAACGCCGTGGCCGCTCAGACGCTGACGGTCGCCGTGACCAGCGGGTCGACGGTGAATTTCGCGCTGGCGCAGGGTGGCGCCGCCGCGGGCGACGTGCCTTCGGCCATCTCGACCTCGTGGAACTTGAACCCGGGTCTCACGGGCGCCGTGTCGCTCTTCGGCTACTTCGACACGCCTTCGGCCGCCCTCACGGACGGCACCTACGACATCGCCTCGACGTACGTGGAAGGCCGCATGACGACGGGGGCGGTGGCGACGTTCACGGCCTTCACGCAGACGAACGCGGTCGGCCCGGCGAACGGGAGCCTTCTGCTCTTCACGGAGAACATCACGGGCGTGAACAAGATCGGCACGCGCAACGACAACCTGGATCTGCAGATCAACCTGACGGCCAGCCCGACGGTGCCGGCGAGCACCTACGTGGGCGTGCTCCGCATCCAGGCGCGCGCACTCTAACCGAACAGGACCGGATCCCATGGACGGGAACCGAGGCGGACTACGGAGTTCGAGGGCGCTCGGCCTCGCGCTGAGCGCCCTCGTCCTGCTTTTCGCTGCCGGCTCCGGCCGGGCCCAGATGCTCTCGGGGCTCACCGGCATGACGCTGAACGCGGTCACGCCCACGTCGCTCACGATCTCGATTCCGAGCGGGTCGAGCGTCAGTTTCGCGCTCGTCCAGGGCGGGCCGGCGAACGGAAGCGTGCCGACCGTGATCCAGACCTCGTGGAGCGTGAATCCCGGCCTCGTCGGCACGGTGAGGCTCTACGGATACTTCAGCGCTCCCGCCGCCGCGCTCGCGGGGACCGGCTACAACATCGCGTCGACCTACGTGGAGGGGCGGATGGCCACGGGCGCGGCGGTCGCGTACGCGCCCTTCACGCAGACGAACCCGGTAGGGCCGGCCGGCGGGAGCCTTCTCCTCTTCAGCGAGACGATCACCGGCACCAACAAGACCAAGACGCGGAGCGACAATCTCGACCTCCGCATCAATCTGACGGCGAGCCCGCCGGTCCCGGTCGGGACGTACGCGGGAACGCTGCGCCTCGTGGCCCGGGCCCTGTAGGCGCCCCGGCCGTCGGACGATCCAGGGAGGAACGCCACCGATGCCGATCGAATCCCGCCTCTTGCTCGCGAGCCGCCTCGTTCGCGTCGCCGTGGCGGCGCTCGCCGCGGCCGCCGGCGTCTCGGTCGCGGGCGCGCCCGAGCGCGCCTCGGCCCAGACCGTCCGGCCCGTGATCGTGGAGTACGAGGGGAAGAAGGTGCACGGCAAGTTCGAGCTGGCGAACGACCAGCTCCTCCCCGTGAACGTGATCCTCGAGGCGAAGAGCTTCGACGTCACCGAGGAGGGCGACCCCCTCTACCGGCCGCTCGACGCCTCGCTCCGGGTGAAGCTCTCCGAGATGAGCCTCCGGATCCCCGCGCGCCAGTCGCGCACGATCTTCTTCGAGGCGCGGGCCGACTCGGTGCCCGCCTGGTTCACGATCTACGCCACCTTCGCGGGCATGCCGCGCCGCGAGGGGGTGGAGATCGAGATCGAGCTGCCGCACACGGTCTACATGCTCCCGAAGCAGCCGCTCCGGAAGGACGACGTCCGGGTGGAGACGGCGGTCTGGGACTCCGCCGCGCACCGCGTGGAGGTCCGGCTGCGGAACACCAGCGGGCGCCTCGGCCGCGTGGTGGAGGCGGAGGCATCGGCGCGGAAGGAGCGCCGGCGCCACGGGAGCTTTCCCCTCCTGCCGGGCGCGACGCGACGGTTCCTGATCCCCTGGGACGCCGCAGACGCGCCGTCCAGGCTCCGGATCGAGTTCCAGCGCTTCTCCCTGGAGGATTCGCTCCGCACCGGGTAGCGAGCGGAGGACGGGACGATGGCGATTCGCGCGACGATGCGCCCGCGCGGGGCGGGACGGCCCCTCGGGGGCCTCTTCGTCTTCGGCGCGCTCCTCGGGGCGGCGTGGCTCGGCGGCGCCGCGGCGCCCGGGACCGCGCGCGCCCAGGTCTTCAATCTCCAGGGCGGCACCTCGAGCCTCTACCACGCCACCGGCGGGACCGTGAGCGTGCGCGGCGAAGGCTTCGACGGGTGGCTCGGGCTGGGCGACCTGGAGCGGTTCCGCGTCGGCGGCCTCTTCCGCAAGGACTGGAACGGGGGGCTTCTCTCGGTGGGGGACCAGGCCGTTCCGTTCGGCCTGCCGACCGACGTCTTCCAGGCGCCGCACGCCTTCTACGGACGCGGCTTGGGCTTCGAGCGCGAGATCGGCGACGTTCGCCTTCGCGCGATCGGCGGGAGCACGGCCACGGTCTACGGGTCGCCCTTCTTCCTCGGCGCACGGAGCGAGCGCGGCGCGGGAATCCTCTTCCTCGACCACGACGTCTCGCCGACCGTGCGCGTCCTGACCCGCTCGGTCTTCACGCGCCGCCAGACGGTGATCAGCGGGCTCGAATGGACGCCGCGTTCCGATCTCGCGACGGCGCTCGCCGCGGGAGGGGGCGACGGGGAGCCGTACGGC
>DATIQI010000062.1:0-2160 GCA_035470985.1 Acidobacteriota bacterium | reverse complement strand
GGAGCCACGCTGAAGGGCTCGATCGTCGCGCCCCCGGGCGCGACCGCGCCCGGTCCGGGCGTCGTCATCGTCCAGGGCGCCGGACCCGCGCCGGACGGCGTTCCCTTCCACCTGGTGCGGTTCTTCGCGGAGCGGGGCGTCGCCACGATGACCTACGCACCGCGCGGAACGGGAGGATCGACCGGCGACCGGGCTTCCGCGCGGTTCGAGGACCTGGCCCAGGACGCGCGCGCCGCGGCCCGCCGCCTCCGGGCCCACCCCGGCGTCGATTCCTCGCGCGTCGGGCTCTACGGCTTCGGGGAGGACGGATGGGTCGCCTCGCTCGCGGCGTCGCTCGACACGACGATCGCGTTCGTCGTCCTCGTCTCCCCGCCGACGCTCCCGCCGCTCGATCACCTGACGCAGGAGCGCCGCGAGGCGCTGGCCGCGGGGGGGATGGAGGCGGAGGAGGCCGAGGATCTCGTCCGATTGCGGCGGCGGATCTGGGAGTACTGGCTGGCGCCGGGCGGGTCGGGCACGCCCGCATCCGATTCGCTTCGTCGCGCGTTCGAGGCGATCCACAAGCGCCCCTGGTTCGCGCCGGCCGTGGAAGCCCGGGACCTCCCGGAGCGACTTCCGCCGGACGAGGGGATGGGTCTGGAGAATCACCCGGCGCGCGCGTGGCTGGAGCGGATGCCCGCGCTCCTCCACTCGTTCCGCTACGACCCCGTGCCGTCGCTCGACAGCGCCACGGCGCCCGTGCTGGCCATCTACGGCGCGGACGATCGCGGATCGGCCGTGGGCGAGAGCGAGCGCCGGCTACGGAAGGTCGCCGGGGATCGCGGGAGACGGCGGATCACCGTCCAGGTTTTTCCCCATGCCGATCGCGCGCTCCTCGTTCGCGCGGGCGCGGGCCTCTCGAGGAACGTGAAGGCCGCGCCCGGCTACGAGGACTCGGTGATTCACTGGATCGGAAGGGTCGCGGGACGCCCGGGAACGCGCTAACGCCCCGTGGGCGGATTCTCCAAGTCGATGGTCCAGACCCAGACGTCGCCGGTCAGGCGCGCTTCCGCCTCCAGCGCCGCGACCGCGGCGTCGAGCCGGCGCTTCGCCTCTCCCGACGGGGGCTCCAGCGCGGTGCCCGAGCCGAGTCCGCGGAGGTTGCGGAGCGCCATCGGATCGACCTTGCCGAACTGCGGCTCCTTCCCTTCGGTCACCTTGGGAATCTTCAGCATCGCGGCCTGAAGCTCCAGGAGGGGCCGGCGGGACGCGATCGCGACGATCCGCTCCTTTCCCACCGAGCTGGTGACGTTCCAGTAGAACGTCTTCTTCCCGAGATCGCCCGGCAGGAGGTGCTCCATGTGGGCGCGGAGCGGGTTCTCCGGGGCGAGCCCCGGCACCGGGAAGAGCCCGAAGACCTCGCCGGCGGCGTCTTCGTTCAAGACGTAGACGTGCATCGAGTCGGTGCCGGTGATGAGAAGCGAGAGGCGATCGTCCGGCCGGATCCGCGCGCCGGGGGCGAGCGGAGCCTCCTCCTCGCCGACGCGGCGCATGAGCTTCGCCTCCGCGCGAAGCGGCACGGGCAGAGGCGGCACGGCGACGCTCGCACGCTGGTCCGGAGGGACCGGCGGCGGGACCGGACGAGACATCGTCCCGCCGATCACGACTCCGGCCACGACGGCCGCGGTCGCCACGGTGCCGAGCGCGAAGCCCTGCGCGCGGCGGCGCTTCGCTTCCTTCCGCGCCAGAGCGCCCAGCGTCACGGCCAGCTCCTGCTCCATCTCCCCCGCCGAGGCGTACCGCTCCGACGGCTCGAGGCGCATGGCGCGCTCCACGATCTGGACGAACTCGAGCGGCAGATCGGCCCTGCGATCGCGCAGGCGGACCTGGTCGCCGCGGCGGTGCTTCTCCCTCAGGTCGCTGAGCGACGTGGCTTCCATCGGGTAGCGCCGCGTCACGAGGCGATAGAGGAGAACCCCGAGCCCGTAGAGATCGGTCGCCGCGCCCGCCACTTCGCCGCGGAACTGCTCGGGCGCCATCGCGATCGGCGTGCCCTGGAATCCGGCGCTCCAGGCGCCGCCCTCTCCGTGCGTCTCCGCCACCGAGCCGAAATCCATGAGGACGATGCGCCCGCCGTCCTCGCGCATGACGTTCGACGTCTTCACGTCGCGGTGGATCAAC
>DATIQI010000061.1:0-1577 GCA_035470985.1 Acidobacteriota bacterium | reverse complement strand
AACCTGGTCGGATCCGGAGTCTACTTCTACCGCCTTGATGTCGGAGGCGTCCAACTCCACGCGCGCCCTCACGCGCCACATCCGGTCGCGCGGCGCGATGCGGGGGATCGTCTCCACGACGACGCTCGATCCCGAGGCGCTCGTCGCGAGGGCCCGCGCGTCCCGTTCCATGGTGGGGCTCGATCTCGCGCGCGAAGTCACGTGCGCGTCCGTCCATCCGTTCGCGGGCGACACGGGCCCGTCGCTCCCGGCCTTCGCGGGGGGCGCGCGCTTCCGGGTCGTCGCCTACGATCTCGGCATGAAGGAGAACATCCTCCGGCTCCTCGCCCGCGCGGGGTGCGACGTCACGATCGTTCCGGCGGCGACGCCGGCCGCCGACGTCCTCGCGCTCGATCCCGACGGGATCTTCTTCTCGAACGGGCCGGGCGATCCGGAAGCGTGCGGCTACGTCGTCCGCGCGGCCCGCGATCTGATGGAGGCGCCCGACGCGCGTCCCATCTTCGGCATCTGCCTCGGCCACCAGATCCTCGGCCTCGCCTGCGGCGGGAAGACCTATAAACTGAAGTTCGGCCATCGCGGCGCCAACCACCCGGTCCGCGCGATGCGCACGGGGCGGGTCGAGATCACCGCCCAGAACCACGGATTCGCCGTCGACGCGTCGCTCTTCGACCGGCCGGAGTACGAGCTGACGCACGTGAATCTGAACGACGGAACGGTGGAAGGCTTCGCGCACCGGGAGCGTCCGGTCTTCTCGGTCCAGTACCACCCCGAGGCGAGCCCGGGCCCCCACGACAGCCACTACCTCTTCCGCGACTTCGTCGCCATGATGGAGTCGCGCCGGGGCGCCCGGGCCGAATCGGCCGGGGCGCGCCCCTAGCGCATGCCGCGCGACCCCTCCATTCGCTCGGTCCTCGTCATCGGATCGGGTCCCATCGTGATCGGGCAGGCGTGCGAGTTCGACTACTCGGGCACGCAGGCCGTGAAGGCGCTTCGAAGCGAGGGAATCCGGGTCTCCCTGGTGAACTCCAACCCGGCGACGATCATGACCGACCCGGAGTACGCCGACCGGACCTACGTCGAGCCGCTGACGCCGGAGGTTCTGGAGGCGATCCTGGAGCGCGAGCGGCCCGACGCCGTCCTGCCGACCGTCGGAGGGCAGACCGCCTTGAACCTCGCCGTCGAGCTCTCCGCGCGCGGCGTGCTCGACCGCCTCGGCATCCGCCTCATCGGCGCGAGCCGCCGCGCCGTCGAGGTGGGGGAGGACCGCCGCCTCTTCAAGGAGGCGATGGCCCGGATCGGACTCGACGTTCCGCGTTCCGGATTCGCGACCACGCCGGAGGAGGCGCGCGCCGTCCTCGAAACGACCGGACTCCCCGGCGTGATCCGCCCCTCCTTCACGCTCGGCGGCACGGGAGGCGGAATCGCCTACAACGTCGAGGAGTTCGACGAGATCGTGGCGCGCGGGCTGGAGCTCTCCCCGACGCACGAGGTCCTGATCGAGGAGTCAAATATCACTTCATAGGAAAAATTATTTTCCTTCATCACTCGTTCTATCCAGGCCGAAAGTTCCGGGAGTG
>DATIQI010000060.1:0-3447 GCA_035470985.1 Acidobacteriota bacterium | reverse complement strand
ACAAGGACAGGGACCGTCATCCGGGGCGCGATCACCGCTACGTCGAGCGGAAGCACGACCGTCGCGTGGAGCGGCGGGACGACCGCGATCGCGAGCGGGGACGCGGCCGGAACTAACCGCGCATACGTCGAGGGGAAACTCGAAGGGGACCGTCGTCGCGGTCCCCTTCTTCGTTTTCAAAGGGCCCGCCCGACGCGGCCGCGTGCTCCTTCGAACGCGCCGCCCACCACCGCTCGAGCGACGGGGTCACGCGGTCGGCGACGATCGCGAGCGCGATTCCCGCGAAGATGTCCACCACCCAGTGGTGCCGCAGGTAGACCGTCCCCAGGATCAGGCCGACGCCGAAGAAGCCCATGATCGGGAAGAACCAACGGAGGTGCCGCCACGCGAGCAGCATGGCCAGGAACATCACGCCGCAGTGGAGGGACGGAAAGGCGCCCTTCGCCGTGAGGGGCACCGCCGCCGTCGCGCCGCGCGAGGCGTCGAGCGCGGGGATCAGGCCCGCGAGGGGCGGTCCGAACGCCTCGGCCGGGATCGTGTAACGCGGCGGGCCCGCGGGGAGGATCACGTAGCCGATGTACCCGACGTAGAGGCAGAAGACGATGCTCACCAGGGTCTCCCGGAAGGCCCGACCCTTTCCGCGCAGGTAGAGGAGAAGCCCCAGGAGCGGCGGCAGGACGTAGAAGAGCCAGTACGAGAACGTGAAAAAGTCGGTCAGCGCCGGATGGAGGAATCGCTGCGCCCAGAGAGTCGGCTCGACGCCGAAGAGGGCCACGTCCGCGCGGTAGAGCCAGTCGGTGATGTCGGGCGCTTCGAAGAACGCGATCATGTCGTGGAGATTCGCGTAGACGTTCCCCGCGAAGAGGAACGGGAGCACGTCGCGCGCGAACGTCCAGTTCGGCCTCATCCGCGTCACGTAGAGGAAGAGGGCCACGCTCCCCGCCAGCGTGACGAGGCGCGTGAAGGCATCGGGGTAGTTCAGCGTGTCGGCCGTGCGCGGCATGCCGCCGCCGTTGGCCGCGATGGAGGCGAGCGCCCACGCCATCGGGACGAAGAGGACGAGGGTCGCGACCTCTTCGGGCCGGAGGGAGAAGAGAATCCGGGCGAAGCCGCCGGACCGCGGGAGCCGACTCGGTTCGTTCACCGCGCCGGCGCGTCCGCTTCGGTCGCCGCCGGAGCCACGGCCTCCGGCGCCTCCGCGACTCCCAGACGCAGCCGCGCGTCGAGCGCCACGCAGGCCGCCTCGCCCGGCATCGCCAGAACGGGATTCAGATCGAGCTCCGACACGTCGGGATGCTCGCTCGCGAGGAGCGAGACCCGGTGGAGCAGATCGAGGAGCGAGGCCGTGTTGGCGGGCGCCGTTCCCCGGTAGCCCGCGAGGAGCTGATGGCCGCGGATGTCGCGGACCATCTCCTCCGCGTCGCGATCGGTCAGGGGCGCGATCCGCACCTGGACGTCGCGCAGGAGCTCCACCGCCACGCCGCCGAGTCCGAAGAGGACGAGCGGGCCGAATCCCGGATCGCGCGTCATTCCGATGATCGTCTCCACGCCGCCGGTCATCATCCGCTCCACCGAGACGCCCCCGAACGCCGCCTTCGGACTCGCCTTCTTCAGCGTCGCCTGGAACTCGTCGAAGACCTTCGCGGCCTCCTCTTCCGTCCTCACGTTCAGCCGCACGCCCCCGATGTCGCTCTTGTGAACGACGTCGGGCGAGCGGAGCTTCAGGACGACGGGGAACCCGAGCGCCTTGGCCGTCGCGGCCGCCTCCCCCCGGTTCGTCGCCACCTTCGCGCGGTTCATCCGAATGCCGTACCCGGCCAGCAGGTCCGCCAGCGCTTCCTGCGGCATCCAGCCGCCCTCCACCCCGAGCGCCGCCCGCGCGGACTCGAACGCCTTGGCGACGCGCGGCCGGTCGATCCCCGAGAGTTTCGGGACGGCGCCCGGCGGGCTCGATTTCCAGACTCCGTAGCGCACGACGTGCGCCAGCGCGCGCGCGGCGTTCTCCGGGAAGGAGAACGAGGGGATGTGGCCCGAGCGCATGGAGCGGAGGCTCTCCAGGGCGCCATGGCTTCCCATGAAGCAGGAGAGGATCGGCTTCTTGCTTCCTTCCGCGCCCTTCGTGATCGCCGCGGCCACCTCGCGCGCCAGGGTGTCGAGCGGCGGCACGAAGATCACGATCACCGCGTCCACGTTCGGATCCGCGTGGAGGAGCGGGAGCGCCTTGCCGTACGACTCGGCGTTCGCCGAGGCGATCATGTCGACGGGATTCCGCGTGCTCGCCTCGGCCGGGAGAAACGCCCGGAGCGCCTTCACGGTCTTCGGGTCGAGCGGCGGGAGCTGGAGCCCCGTCGCCTCGCACGCGTCGGCGGCCATGATCCCGGGGCCGCCCGCGTTCGTGAGGATGGCGACGCGCGGCCCCTTCGCCACGGGCTGGGACGAGAGGAGGAGCGCCGTGTCGAAGAGCTCCTCCATGGTGTCGGTCCGGATGACGCCGCTCTGGCGGAAGAGCGCGTCCACGGCGATGTCGGAGCCCGCCAGCGCGCCCGTGTGGGACGAGGCGGCGCGTCGGCCGCTCTCCGATCGGCCGCTCTTCACGGCGATGATCGGCTTCGTCCGCGCGACGCGCCGCGCGATCCGCGTGAACTTGGCCGGATTCCCGAACGACTCCAGATAGAGGAGGATCACGTCCGTGCCGGGATCCTGCTCCCAGTACTCGATCAGGTCGTTGCCCGAGACGTCGGCCTTGTTCCCCACGCTCACGAACTGGGAGATCCCGACGTTCAGCGCCCGCGCGTAGTCGAGAATGGCGAGCCCGAGGGCGCCGCTCTGCGACGAGAAGGCGACGCGACCCGCCGGCGGGCGGACGGGCGCGAACGTCGCGTTCATCATCACGGCGGGATCGGCGTTCAGGATGCCGAGGCAGTTGGGACCGACCAGCCTCATCTTGTAGCGCCGCACCAGCTCGCGCAGCGTCTGCTCGCGGCGGGCGCCTTCCTCGCCGACCTCCTTGAACCCCGCGGTGATGACCACCAGAGCCTTCACGCCCTTCCGGCCGCACGCCTCCACGGCCTCCAGCACCCCCGCGGCCGGCACGACGATGATCGCCAAATCGACCTCGCCGGGGACCGACTCGATGTCGGGAAACGCCGGGACGGCCTGGATGTTCGTCGCGCTGGGATTGATCGGGTAGACCGCGCCCTGGAAGGGGAGGTCGAGGAGGTTGCGGAGGATCGCGCCGCCGATCGCGTCGCGCCGGCGGGACGCGCCGATCACGGCGATCGAAGGTTGCGACACAGCTTGCAAAACTTGTCGCGGCGGCGGCGAAACAAACGTCGTCGCCGTTGTATGTGAATTCTCGTTTTTGCCCGTGCATGCTGACCCGGCAAGCGCAGCAAGTGCGATTATCAGCAGCCGATTTTTGAAACTGTTCATGCCGGCTTGCAGCAT
>DATIQI010000059.1:0-2445 GCA_035470985.1 Acidobacteriota bacterium | reverse complement strand
ATCTTTGCAGAACCGGCTGGTGCAACATCTTATGCCGGTCTGGTCAAGGGGCTCAGCCTGGGCTTAATCGACCCGGAGTCGCCGGTGATGGTGATCAACACAGGCAGCGGTCTTAAAGCTCGAGGGGCTGGCCAAGATCCCCGGCACGTTCGCCCGGAAGCCCGAGGGCGCGTTCTACCTCATGGCCGAGCTTCCGGTGCCCGACGCCGAGGAGTTCGTGATCTGGATGCTGAAGGAGTACCGGAAGGACGGGGCCACGGTCATGGTGGCGCCGGGTGACGGCTTCTACGCCACGCCGGGCCGCGGCAAGAACGAGATCCGCTTCGCGTACGTGCTCGAAGAGGGCGCGCTCCGGAAGTCGATGGAGATCCTGGCGGGCGCGCTGGAGGCGTATCCGGTGAAGGCGGCGAAGTAGCGGCTCGATTCGAACGGCGATTCCCGAGGCGGTTCCGCGAAGCGGGGCCGCCTCGTTCGCTCTAGGCGGCGCCCCTCGCGGTCGGGTCTCGGTGGCGCCGCCGCTCGAACCATGCCGCCGCGATCGGAAGCAGGAAGGGATACGCGACCCAGACGATCCGGCCGTCGGTGTGGGCCGTGGCGATCGAGTAGGCGTAGAGCCCCGCCGCGAGCAGGGCGCCGGCGACGAGCGTTACCCGGTGTTCCCTTCCGATCCGCCCTCGGACGCCGCCCGAGAGGAGCGCCGCGGCGGCGAGCCCCGCGGGGAGGGCGATCGTGAGGAGCAGACTCGCGTACGTCCGCGGCCGCGAGAGGTTCTCCACCGTGGCCTTCAGGCTCGGGATCCAGAACGCGTCGGGCTCCGGGAACGGCAGCGCCGACCGGACGGCCAGGTGCGTCGCGAAGGCGGCGGCGAACGGAGCGGCGGCGCGCGCGAGCGCTCCGGCGCCCCGCCCCCGCGCGCGAAGCGCGCCGATCAATGGCAGGAGCGCGAAGACCGCGTTCGTCTCCTTGGCCAGCGTCGCGAAGCCCGCCAGCGGAACCAGCAGCACGAGGGGCGCCCCGCGGAGCGTCGCCAGCAGGAGCGCCGACGCGAAGAGAATCGCCACGGGGTCGATGAAACCGATCGCGCCGTAGTAGAACGCCGGGAACGAAACCGCGAAGAGGAGCATCGCGGCCCAGCGGGCCCGCGCGCCCAGGCCGATGGTCGCGCCGATCGCCTGGAGCAGGGCCAGCGTCGACAGGAGCGCCGCGAGGTTCACGAGGTTGATCGCCGTCACCGGCCGCGCCGGGAACGGCGCCGCGAGCGCGGGAGCGAGGGGTCGGTAGCAGAACGGTGGGATCATGCTGTCGGTGGGCGCCGTGCCGCGGAACCACCCGACCAGCCGCGCGTACCCTTCCACGTCGAGCGGATGGCCCCAGGGCGTCTCCTTCGCCCCCGCGGTCATCTTCCCGATCGAACCCGGGTCTCGCATGTCGAACCGAGGGAGCGCGACGAGGAGGAGCAGGACCGCCGCCGTCGCCCAGCGGAGCATCTCAGATTCGGCGGAGCACCGCGGCGGCCAGAGCCGCGACCTCGTCCAGGTCGTTGTAGACCTGGGCCGAGACACGGACCCAGAGGCGGCCGCGCCAGGCGTGCATCTGGATCTCGATCCGGTCCTCGACCAGGAGCGCCAATCGAAGCCGCGTCGCATCCTCCTTCGTCCCGCCGGCCCGGCTCGGCAGTGGGACCGTGATCATCGTGCCGATCATCGCCTCCGGGGCGCCCAACTCGGTCCCCCACCGTTCCGTGAGGAGCCTCCCGGCCGACCACGCGAGCCCGTGCATGTACTCCCGGGCCGCCTCGAAATCCCATTCACGAAGCAATGCAACGCCCACCGGCGCGGTGAGATAGTTCGTCGGGTCGAGCGTTCCAACCCAATCGAACTCGCGCGCGAACCCGGCGTCCAGGCCCCACGAGATGGTGGCGGGATGGAGCCCCGACTGCCGCTCGGGCGGCGCCCAGAGAAAGCCGCACGACCGGGGCGCGTGGCACCACTTGTGGAGGTTGGCCGCGTACCAGTCCACGCCGTGCGCCGTGACGTCGAGCTTGAGCGCGCCGGGCTCGTGGGCCCCGTCGGCCAGGATCGCCACGCCCTTCGCTCGCAGCCCCGCGGCGATCTCGGACAGCGGCAGGAGGAGCGCCGACTCCGACGTGACATGGTCCACGATCGCGAGCCGCGTCCGGGGGCCGACCGCGTCCAGGATCGCGTCGCGCGCCGACTCCGGCGTGACCGGGTACGGCATCTCGACCACGTTCACCACCGCGCCCGTCTCGCGCGCGCGGTAGAGCGCCCCGTACGTGATGGCGCCGTACGTGAGATCCGTGACGAGGATCTCGGCCCCCGGCTCGAGCGGGAACGATCGGAGCACCCCATTGATCGCGTGCGTCACGTTCGGCGTGAAGACGAAGTCTTCGCCCCGCGCGCCGACGAACGCCGCCACCGCGGCGGC
>DATIQI010000058.1:0-14868 GCA_035470985.1 Acidobacteriota bacterium | reverse complement strand
GGTCGCGCCGCAGACCGGCGCGGTGAGCGTCCGATGAGACGCCCGCGCGCCGCGCGCCGCCGCGCCGCCGGCTTCACGCTCATCGAGGTGGCGATCCTCATCGTCATCGCCGGCATCGCGGTCCTTCCGCTCGCGATGCTCTTCGCGACGACCTCCATCCGGTCCGCCGACGCGCGGAGCGCCTCGGTGGCGGCGCATCTCGCCCAGGCCAAGCTGGAGGAGATCACCGCCGACCGCCGGTCGGCGACGCGCGGGTTCGCCCACCTCCAGAGCGCGAACTACCCGCCGGAGGGGTCGATCCCCGCCTTCTCGACGTACAGCCGCTCGGTGACGGTGGCGCCCGACTCGGTCTTCGACGGCGTGCGCTACCGAACGGTGAGCGTCTCGGTCACCACGGCCGGAATTCCGCCCGTCACCCTGACCACCTGGTTCACGGACTACCGATGACGATCCGCGCGCCGCGGGCCACGCCCGAGACCGGATTCACGCTCGTCGAGCTGACGATCGTCGTCGTCGTCGTCGGGATCGCGGGGCTCTTCCTGGCCGGCGTCGTCCGCGAGGCGGTCGGCGCCTACCGGTTCGTGGAGGTCGAGGCCGACCTCCTCCAGCAGGCGCGCTACGCCGAGGAGCGGATGACGCGCGAAGTCCGGCGCGTCCGCGACGCGGCCAGCGTGACGGAGGCGTCCGCGACGAACTTCTCGTTCGTGGACGCGGACGCGGCGCCCGTCACCCTCTCGTGGGACGGGGCGCCGGGGAGCGATCTCTACTACGCGCGAAACGGCGAGCGGCACGTTCTGGCCTCCCACGTCGATTCGCTCGCCTTCGGCTATTGGACCGGCGACGGGACCGCGGCCGTCCCGCGCCTCGCGCCCGGCCCGACCGACATCCGCCGCGTCACCGTCTACCTTCGCCTCGCCCGGGACGGCCGGCGCGTGGCGACGCTCGGCGCCGCCGCGTTGAGGGCGCTATGACGCCGCGCGCGACGCCGCGTCCGAAGCCGCGTCCGGACGCGGGGTTCTCCGTCGTCGTGGTGACGGCGACGATCGTGATCCTCCTCGTGATGGGACTCTCCCTGGCCGCGCTCGTCTCCGAGAATTCCGGCCTCTCCCTCCACCACGTGGACTCGAACCGAGCCTTCTACGCCGCGCAGGCGGGCGTGGAGTACGCCATCGCGAAACTTGAGGCGGAGCCGTCCTGGGGAGGGCTCCCGCCGCCGGGGAAGGCGATCGACCAGGCTTCGTTCTCGGTCGAGCCTCCTTCCGGGTCGGACGCGGGGGGCGCTCCGCTTCCGCCCGGAGTGCTTCGGATCGTCGCGACCGGCGTCTCGGGCGAGGCGACGCGAATCTTGGAAGTTCGGATCGCGATCGGCGGCATCGTGACGATCGCCGGGAGCGGGGCCGAGGCCTACGCGGGGGACGGCGGCCCGGCCGCGGCGGCGGGGCTGCTTCATCCGAGCGGCGTGGCGTTCGGCCCCGACGGATCGCTGTACGTCGCCGACACGGGCCACCACGCCGTGCGGAGAATCGACGCGGCGACCGGCGCCATCACGACCGTCGCGGGTTGCGGCGCGCCGGGCCACTCGGGCGACGGAGGGCTCGCGACGGCGGCGCGGCTTCAGGCGCCGCACGATCTCGCCGTCGCGGAGAACGGCGATCTCTACCTGGCCGACACCGGGAATCACGCGATCCGGAAGGTGGCCGCGGCGACCGGCGTCATCACGACGTTCGCCGGGAAGGGCTCGCCGGGTTACGGAGGGGACGGGGGTCCGGCCGCGACGGCGAGGTTCCACGGGCCCACCGGCCTCGCGATCGCGGCGAACGGGGATCTCTACGTCGCGGACCGCGGCAACAACCGCGTCCGAAGGGTGGACGCGGCGACGGGGATCGTCACCACGTTCGCCGGGACCGGATCGGGCGGGTTCGGCGGCGACGGGGGGCCGGCGACGGCCGCGCGGCTCGACCGTCCGGGGGGCGTGGACGTGGCGCTCAACGGAGACGTCTACATTGCCGATACATTCAATCACGCGATCCGCCGCGTGGCGGCCGCCACGGGCGTCATCGCGACGGTGTCGGGAACCGGGGCGCCGGGGCACTCGGGCGACGACGGGCCCGCGCGCGACGCGAGGCTGAACGCGCCGGTCTCCGTCGCGGCCTCGGCGAGCGGCGAGGTCTGGGTCGCCGACTCCGGAAACCACGCGATCCGCCGCTTCACGCCGGGCGGAGCGATCGCCGCCGTGGCCGGAACCGGCGCGGCGGGGTACGCGGGCGACGGAGGTCCTCCGACCGCCGCGCGGCTCAGCCAGCCGAGCGGGATCGCGGTGGACGCGTCCGGCACCGCGGCGGTCGCGGACCGCGCGAACCATCGAATTCGAAGGACCGGCCGCGGAACGACCATCGTCGGCTGGGCGGAGCCGCGCGCGTAGCGCGAGAGAGGGAATCCATGGAAGGGGATCGGGCGAAGGGTGCGGCGCGGCGCGGGGCGGAGCCCGGCCGCGTCGCGCCCTTCGCGCCCGGCCGGCTCTTCGCCGGTTGGAAGCGCGCCGCCGAGGCTCCCCCCTCCGACCTGGTGGTCGTCGAGGAGACCGAAGGCGCGCTCCGCGCGAGCCGTGTCGCGCGCGGCCGTGGCGAGACGCCCCGGATCCTGGCGGCGACCCGCCCGCTTCCCGCCTCCGGCGATCCCGCCGCGCGCTCGGCCCGGGCCCGGGCCGCGCTCGCGGAGATGGTCACCGAGCTCGGCGCGAAGGGATGCCCCGCCGTGGCCGCGCTCGGCGGCGCCGATGCCGTCGTCCGCCGGCTCACGATGCCGCGCATGGCCCCGCGCGACCTCCTGGCGGCGCTCGAGCTCGAGTGCCGCAAGCAGGCGCAGGCGCCGCCCGGCGAAACCGTCCTCCGCTACGAGCGGCTCGAGGGGGCGGCCGCGTCGGGGACCGAGCAGGCGCTCGTCGTCGCGATCGCGCCCAGCCGCCGCGTGGACGAGTGGCGCGCGCTCCTCTCGAGCGCGGGGCTTCGGCCTTGGTCGCTCACCGTCGCCGCCGCGGGCTTGCGCGCCGACCTCGCGCGGCGCGGCGCCCTCTCGGGCGACGGCGTGGTAGCCTACCTGGACGTCGGGCAGGAGCAGAGCCAACTCGTGGTCCTGAAGGGGAACGATCTCCGCTTCTCCCGCGACCTCGCGTTCGGTCTGAGCACGATGACCGCGGCGCTCCGTCAGATCGTGGTCCCGGGCATGGGGACGGTCGAGCGTTCCCAGGCGGAGGCGGAGACCCTGCTTCGGGAGCACGGAATTCCCTCGGGCGTCGAGGACGCGCGGTTCTCCGACGGCGTTCCGCTCGCGGCCGCCGGCATCATGCTCCGCCCGTCCCTGGAGCGCCTCGCGCGCGAGCTCTGGAATTCGTTCGACTACTGCAACGAGCAGTTCCTGGGCGAGGCCGTGTCGCGCGTCGTGCTCCTCGGGCCGGGCGGCCGGACGCGCCATCTCGACCGGCACCTGGCCGGCGTTCTGAAGATGCCGGTCGGCGTGGCCGACGGGGCGACGGAGGGGCGCGCCGCGCTCGCGTCGGTTTCGCGCGGCACGCTGAACTTCCTCGAAGGGGCGGGCTCGGGCGGGGGCGTCGCCGGGCTGGCGGAAGCGATTCCGGCGCCCGCGGTCGCCGTCGCCGCGCTCGTCCTGATCGTCTCGATCGCGGCTCCGGCGCAATGGAACGTGGCGCGCGCCCGGCACGAGGTTGCTTCGCTTCGCGGCGAGCTCTCGCGGCTCTCCCAGGAGCGGGACGCGGTCGCCCGGTTCCGGGCCGCGCGCGAGGAGGAGGGGCGCGCCACGGCGCTCCTCGCCCGCCTGGGGGGCGGCGGCTTCGCCTGGTCCACGCTGCTTCGCGACTTGAGCCACCGCGTCGGGGCCGACGTGCGCCTGACGGCCTTCGAGGTCGTTCCGCCGGCCGCGGCGCCCGGCGCGCCGCCCGCTTCCGACGGGATCGCGGCGGCGGACGCCGCGCCGCGCACGGTTCGGCTCTCGGGAGTCCTCCGCTCGCCCCGCTCGTCGCCCGAGCGGGCGCTGGCCGAGTTGCTTCGCTCGCTCGCCGCGTCGCCGGTCTTCGACCGCGTGCGGCTCGAGGCGTGCGAGCGCGTTTCCGACGAGGTGAGCGGATTCGCGATCACGGCGCGCCTCGAAGAGGGAGCGGGATCGTGAGCCTCGCGCTTCCGAGATCCGCGTGGTGGGGGCACGGCCTCGTCGTGGCGGGCTTCCTCCTCTCGCTCGGCGTGACGCGCGTCGCGTGGTTCGAGCCGATCGAGCGGGAGCGCCGCGTCCTGGAGGGAGAGCGGGCGCGGCTCCGCGCGGAGGTGACGGACCTCCGCTCGGGGATCGCCGACCTCGATCGCTGGGCGCGCTCCCATCCGGGCGAGGACGGCCTCCGCGGGCGCGCGAAGCGGGCCCTCCCGGCCGGGACCATGGTCGCGGCGCTCCTCGAATCGCTGGGGCGCCTCGCGGCGGCGCACGACATCCGGACGACGCGGATCCAGCCGGCGGGCGCGCCGGCGGAGGAGGTCGTGGCCGACGCCTCGGGCGCCGCGGCGACGTATCAGAAGATCGAACTTCGGTTCCGGCTGGAGGGACGCTACCGGAATCTCGGCGCCTATCTGGAGGGCGTGGAGGCGCTCGATCAACTCGTCGTCGTCCGCTCCGTCTCGCTCCGGCGCGACGGGGCGGCCGGCCCCGGCCTGGCGGCCGACGTCGCGCTCTGGGTCTACGGCGCGCCATGAGCGGCGTGGAGGGTGGAATGAAGTGGTGGCGCCGGCCGTGGCGCGCGGGGAGCCACGTCCGCGCGTACGTGCTGGTCGGTCTCCTCGCCGCGATCCTGATCGGCGTCTACTCGGTGGACGAGCGGGCCCGCGCGCTGCGGACCCGGTCGTCGATCCGAAGCGCGCCGCCGGCCGTCGCGTCGCTTCCCGCCGCGGCGCCGCGGTCGGCGCCGGCGACGCCGACGCCGCCCGGCTGGGGCGCCGACCCCTTCCAGCGGTCGTTCCAACCTTAACGAGAGGGAGATTCGAATGGCACCCGACACTCCTCGCGCCCGAGTCCTCGTCGTGGACGACGAGCCGGACCTGGTCCGGATCCTCGAGTTCGCGCTGCGCGGCGCGGGCTACCAGGTGGAGATCGCCGCGGACGGACAGGAGGGCCTGAAGAAGGCCCGCGAGTCGCGGCCCGACATCATCCTGCTCGACCTCATGCTGCCGAAGATCGACGGGTACAAGATCTGCCGGATGCTGAAGTTCGACGAACGCTACCGGCACATCCCGATCATTATCCTGTCGGCCCGGACGCAGGAGGGAGACCAGTCGCTGGCGATCGAGATGGGCGCCAATCTCTTCGTGACGAAGCCGTACGAATTCGAGGAGATCCTGGGCCACATCGAATCCCTGCTGAGGGCCGCCGCGCGCACGACGTAACGAGCCCGCCGCGCTTCGTCCGCCGCGCCGCATCCGCCGCGCCGCGTCCGCCGCATTCGGCCGCCAAGTCCCGCCTTGACCCCGCCCCGCCCGGGGCCGTAGCGTTGGAGGACACGTCCGCTCCTCCACCCACAACCGAGAGACATTCCGTGAATCGCACGACCGACACGTCCGCTCCGGCCGCCGGCCGCGGCGCCGCCGCGACCGACGCGCCCATCATCTACGACGACATTCTCCAGACCATCGGCGACACCCCTCTGGTCCGCCTGAACCGCCTGACGCGCGACTGCAAGGCGACCGTGGTGGCGAAGGTCGAGTACTTCAATCCGGGCGGCTCCGTGAAGGACCGGATCGCCGTCGCCATCGTGGCGGAGGCGGAGGCGAAGGGGCTCCTGAAGCCGGGCGGGACGATCGTCGAGGCGACGTCGGGGAACACCGGAACCGGGCTCGCCATGGTGGCGGCCGTGAAGGGCTACCGGGCCATCCTCTGCATGCCCGACAAGGTGAGCGAGGAGAAGCGATACCTCCTGAAGTCGTTCGGGGCGGAGGTCGTCATCACGCCGACCGCGGTTCCGCCCGATTCGCCCGAGTCCTACTACGAAGTGGCGAAGCGGCTGGCGCGCGAGATCCCGGGCGCCTACCTCGCGAACCAGTATCACAACCCGACGAATCCCGAGGCCCACATGAAGACGACGGGCCCCGAGATCTGGCGGCAGACCGGGGGAACGGTGACCCACTTCGTGGCCGGCATGGGGACGGGCGGGACCATCACGGGCACCGCGCGCTATCTCAAGTCGAAGAACCCGAACGTGAAGGTGATCGGTGCCGACCCGGTCGGCTCGATCCTGAAAGACTACTTCTATACGAAGCAGATGGTCCCGGCGAAGTCCTACAAGGTCGAGGGGATCGGAGAGGACTTCATTCCGTCGGTCTACGACTTCAGCGTCATCGACGAGATGATCTCGGTCACCGACAGCCAGTCGCTGAACCTGGCGCGCCGTCTCGCGCGGGAGGAGGGGATCCTGGCCGGCGGCTCGGCGGGCACGGCGCTCTACGCCGCGCTGCAGGTCGCCCGCCGCGCGAACGAGGGCGATCTGGTGGTCGTTCTCATCCCCGATACGGGCGAGCGCTATCTCTCGAAGGTGCATAGCGACGTCTGGATGCGGGACAACCGGCTCCTCGAATCGGGCGCCGTGACGGTGGAGGAAGTGCTCCGGGGGAAGGGGAGCCACGTGCCGGCGATGGTCTCGGTGAACTACGACGAGCCGGTGACGCGGGCGCTGGCCCTCATTCGCGAGTTCAACATTTCGCAGGTCCCCGTCCTGAAGGACGGGAGCGTGGTCGGGGCCGTCACCGAAGGGGGCCTCTTCCAGAAGGTGCTCGGCGGCTCCGTGGCCGAGGACGCGCGCGTGGAGTACTGCCTCGAGAAGGCCCTGCCGACGGCCTCCCTCGACGCGACCATTCCCCAGGTGATGAAGCTCCTCGCGACGAGCAACGCCGCCCTGGCGACCGACGCGCACGGCCGGCCGGTCGGCATCGTGACGCGCTACGACCTCCTCGATTACATGACGCCCTAGCCGATGGGATTCTCGACCGACGCGATCCACGCCGGGCAGGAGCCCGACCCGACCACCGGCGCGGTGACGATGCCGATCTACCAGACCTCCACGTACGTCCAGGAGGAGCTGGGCAAGCACAAGGGCTTCGAGTACGCGCGGACGCACAACCCCACGCGTCTCGCGCTCGAGCGATGCCTCGCGACCCTCGAGCGGGGCGAGCGCGGCTTCGCGTTCGGCTCGGGCATGGCGGCGATCACGACCATCACGTACCTCCTCCGACCCGGCGACCACGTCGTCGCCTCCAACAACATGTACGGGGGAACATTCCGGCTCTTCGACCAGGTCGTGCGCCACTACGGCGTGACCTTCACCTACGTCGACACGTCCGATCTCGCGGCCGTCCAGGCGGCGTGGACCCCGAAGACGAAGCTCCTCTACGCCGAGACCCCGACGAATCCGTCCATGATCGTGTCGGATCTTCGCGCCCTGGCCGCGACGGCCCGGGAGCGCGGCGCCTGGTTCTGCGTGGACAACACGTTCATGACGCCCTACCTCCAGCGTCCGATCGAGCTCGGCGCGCACCTTGTCGTCCACAGCACCACGAAGTACCTGAACGGACACAGCGACATGGTCGGCGGCGCCGTCGTCTCCAACGAACCCGCGATCAGCGAGCGGCTCCAGTTCCTCCAGAACGCGGTCGGCGCCGTCCCCGGGCCCTTCGACTGCTGGCTGGTCCTCCGCGGCTTGAAGACGCTTTCCGTCCGGATGGACCGCCACGACGCCAACGCCCGCGCCATCGCGGCGTGGCTGGCGGGCCATCCGAAGCTCCGGAAGGTCTACTACCCCGGCCTGCCGCAGCACCCGGGGCACGAACTCCACAAGCGGCAGGCGACGGGGTTCGGCGGGATGATCGCCTTCGACACGGGGAGCCTCGAGGCCGGAGCCCGAGTCTTGAAATCCACGAAGCTCTTCGCGCTGGCCGAGAGCCTGGGCGGGGTCGAGAGCCTCATCAGCCACCCCGCCACCATGACCCACGCGTCGGTGCCCAGGGTCGAGCGGGAAAAGGCCGGCCTAACCGACGGCCTGGTAAGGATTTCCGTGGGCATCGAAGATCTCGAGGACCTCCGGGCCGACCTGGAGCGGGCCCTCGCGGCCCTGTAGCCAAATTCGTCCTTGACACCCCTCCGGGGGTTCCTTAACGTGCGACGCGGTTTCGTTCAGGGTTCCCCAGGAGGGGGTATTCCCAGTACGACACATGACGAACGGCGCACACCTCGACCACCACCGCGTTCGCAGTGGTGTTTTGCTTTATAGGGGAAGGGGCTCCGAAGGTCCTTGGAAGTGGAAACGGATCGAGAGGAGGTGATCAGGTAAATGAAGAAGTTTCTGACCGTGGCGCTCGTCTTCGTGTTCGCGCTCGCGCTGGTGTTCGCGCTGGGCTGCAATAAGAAGGAGGAAGCGCCGGCGACCGAGAGCGGAATGGAGCAGACCACCCCGGAGGGTGGAATGCCGATGGATACGACGTCCACCATGACGAGCCCGGATTCGGCGGCGGGCACGCATTAAGCGGTGGCTCTTCCGGCTCGCGCGAGCGGGCCGACGCTACTTGCCTTGCTTCCGAATGGTGCCGAACGCATAGAGTAGCGGGCTGTACAGACGGGAAGCGACCGCCACGCGGCGACGCTTCCCGTTTCGTTTTGCTCCGCGGCGACCGGGCGGCGGAGGAACCCGAGGAGGTGGTCTCGCCATGGCCGGCGACAATTCGTTCGACGTCGTATCCGACGTGAATCTCATGGAGGTCTCGAACGCCGTCCAGCAGGCGGTGAAGGAGATCCGGCAGCGCTTCGACTTCAAGGGAAGCGTCAGCGACATCGGGCTGGAGAAGGAGACGCTGACGCTCACGTCGGACGACGAGACGAAGCTGAAGGCGGTGACCGACATCCTCCAGACGAAGCTCGTGAAGCGGGGCGTCTCGCTGAAGGCGCTGGAGTACGGCGCCGTTCAGCCCGCCGCCAAGGGCTCCGTCCGGCAAATCGTCACCATCAAGAAGGGGATCTCGACCGAGAAGGCGAAGGAGATCGTGAAGTTCATCAAGGGATCGGGCGTGAAGGTGCAGGCGGCGATCCAGGAGGACCAGGTCCGGGTCTCGGGAAAGAAGCGCGACGATCTCCAGGCGATCATCCAGCTCCTGAAGGGGCGGGACTTCGGCATTGACCTCCAGTTCACGAACTATCGCTCCACGTAGCGGCTCCCCGCGGGCCCGGTCGCGGCGCGCCGCCCTCGCGCTCGGCGTCCTTCTCGGCGCCGCTCCGCTCTTCGCGGCGGCCGGAACCGCGCCCGCGGCCGACCGGGCCTTTCCCGCGCCGGTCGGCTACGTGAACGACTTCGCGGACGTCGTCGACCAGGCGTCCGCGGACTCGATCACGGCGCTGGCCACGGAGCTCAGGCAGAAGACCGGCGCCGAGATGGCCGTCGTCACGCTGGCCGATATCGGCGGCGAGACGATCGATCCCGTGGCCGTGGCGCTCTTCCAGGAGTGGGGGATGGGACGGAGCGGGAAGGACGACGGCGTCCTGATCCTCCTGGCCGTCTCCGAGCGGCGCGTGCGGATCGAGACCGGCTACGGGCTCGAGGGTCCGCTTCCCGACGGGCGGTGCGGCGCCATCATCCGGCGCGTCATGGCCCCCGCGCTCTCCGCGGGCCGGTACGGCGAGGGCCTCCTCGCGGGCGCGCGATCGGTGGCGGGGGCGATCGCCGCCGAACGCGGCGTCGCGATCACCGGCAGCTCGGCTCCGCCTTCCGGGGACGAAGGGGGGGACGAAGCGCCGGGCTGGATTCTCTTCGTGATGTTCCTCGTCGTCCTCGTGCTCTTCCTCGGGATGAGCCGGCTGACGAGGTCGATCCTGTACGGCCCGCGCGGGGATTGGAGCGGGCGCGGCGGAAACGATCCTTGGGGCGGTTTCGGCGGCGGCTGGGGGGGCATGGGCGGATTCGGCGGCGGCGGCGGCCGGAGCGGCGGCGGCGGCGGATTCGGTGGATTCGGCGGCGGCCGCAGCGGCGGCGGCGGCGCGAGCGGAGGATTCTAGATGGCCCTGAAGCGACGATACGATCCGGAGAAGGCGGCCCAGGACGCCGTGGCCTGGGCGCGCGCGGGAGTCGGGGACCGGCTGGAGAGCGCCGTGCTCTACGGCAGCGCGGCCATGGGAACGTTCGACCCGGAGCGGTCCGATCTGAACCTGGCGTTCGTCTTCCGGGCGCTCGACGCCCCGACGCTCGACGCGCTCCGGAGCGCGCACCACGGCTGGGGGACGGTCCGGCTCACGCAGCCGCTGCTTCTCACGCCCGAGATCCTCGAGCGATCGCGCGACACGTTCCCGCTCGAGTATCTCCTCATCCGGACGTTCCACCGGCCGCTCCACGGTTCCGATCCCTTCGCGACGATCGAGATCGACCGCCGGGCGCTTCGCCTCCAGGTGGAGCGGACGCTTCGGACCCAGTCGCTGGCGCTCGCCTGGAGCTACCTCGACACGACGGGGACCCCGGCGGGCGCTCGTTACTGGGCGCGGCGCGCGGGGACCGCGATCGCCGCGTCGGTCTCGGGGCTGCTCCATCTCGCGGGGGAGGCGATCCCCTCCGATCGAGGCGTGCTGGCGGCGCGCGCCGCGGCGCGGTTCGGCGTGCCCGAAGCGTCGCTGCGCGACGTGCTCCTGCCGCCCGACGCCCGGGGCCGCGTGGAACGGAGCGCGCTCTTCGAGGAGGCGCGCGACGGCTTGAAACGACTGCTCGACGCGGCGGAGCGGATGGACGCTTCGCCGGAACCGGTTTCCTAGACAGGAGGGGTATCGATGGCTTCGGGGAAGAGTCCCTGGACGACGGTCCTGATCGTGCTGGGCGTGCTGCTGGTCGGCGCGCTCCTGGTCGGCGGCTGGATCCGCGGCGTCTACAACGACCTCGTCGCGCAGCAGGAGACGACGCGCACCGCGTGGGCGCAGGTCGAGAACCAACTGCAGCGCCGCAACGATCTGATTCCGAACTACGTGGAGACGGTGAAGGGCTACGCGAAGCAGGAGACCACCATCTTCACCGCGATCGCCGACGCGCGGGCCCGCATCGGAAGCGCGGCGAGCGTGCCGGAGAAGATCGAGGCGAACAATCAGCTCTCGAGCGCCCTGGCGCGCCTCCTCGTGGTGGTCGAGAACTACCCCGAGCTTCGCTCGAGCGAGAATTTCATGAGGCTCCAGGACGAGCTGGCCGGCACGGAGAACCGGATCGCCACCGAGCGGATGCGGTACAACGAGGCCGTGCAGCGCTACAACGTCCGGACGCGCCAGTTCCCGGCGAACCTCGTCGCCGGCATGTTCAGCTTCGAGAAGGCGGTCCTCTTCGAGGCGCCGGACGAAGCGAAGCAGGCGCCCAAGGTCGCGTTCTAGGACGCGCCGCCGTCGCGGGGGAGGTCCGGGAGGGCCTCCCCCCTGCGCGCTTCCGGTTCGGCCGGGCTTCGCGTAGACTGCGATCGCCGCGGGAAGCGTTCCGCCCCCGCGGCGCGAAGGGGAAGACCTCGCGATCCCGCGAGGTCGGGAAGTCGGTGCGAATCCGACACGGCCCCGCCACTGTGAGCGGTGACGAAGGCGGCACGACGCCACTGGGACCACCCGGGAAGGCGCCGCCCGAGGACGACCCGCGAGTCAGGAGACCGGCCTCTTCGCCATGACGACCCCGTCCTTCGGGAGGAAGGATCATGGTCTCCGCTCGCTTCCCTCGCTCCGCCCCGGCTCGATACGTCCGCTTCGCGTCCCTCGCGCTCCTCCTGCTCGCGCCGCCGCTTCCGTCGCGCGCGCGCGCGGACGACTCCGAGGAGACTCCGCGCTACCGCCTCGAGCCCGTCGTCGTCACGGCCGGGCGGATGCCGCTCCCGCTCGACCGCGTCCCGAGCGATCTCGTCGTGATCGGCCGCGAGCGGCTCGAGCGCGACCGCCCGATGTCCGCGGCCGACGCGCTTCGCTCGGTGCCCGGCATCGACGTGCAGCGGGCCGGTCGGCTCGGGAAGATCACCGACGTCCGGCTTCGCGGCGCCGATCCCCGCCACACGCTCGTCCTCTTCGACGGCATCCCTCTGAACGGCCCGTGGGTCGGATCGTTCGACTTCGCCGATCTCGGCGCGTCGGGGTGGAGCCAGATCGAGGTGATGGGCGGACCCGCCTCCGCGCTCTACGGATCGGGCGCGGTCGGGGGCGTCATCCAGTTCCTGGGCGGCGGCCCGGCCGCCGGAGCCGCGGAGGGTCTCGCCGCGCGCGCGTTCACGGAATACGGAGGCGAGGCGACGCACCGGCAGTCGGCCTCGCTCGGTTCCCGAGGCGAGGGGCGCTCGCTCTCCCTCTCCCTCGCGCGCGTCGGTTCGGAAGGATCGGGGACGCGCGACGCCTACCGCGGGTGGAACGCCACCGCACGGGCCGAGGCGGCGCTCGATCGGGCGACCACGCTTCGCCTGACCGGGCTCCTCACGCACGGCGTGAAGGAACTTCCCTACAACTACGTCTTCGACTTCGGCGACTTCCGGGTCCATCAGGTGGAGGACCCGAATTACGAAGAGCGCGATCGCGTCACCGCCGGCGGCGCGCTCCTCACCCGCGCGCTCGGCGCGAACGCGGCGCTGGAGGCGGAGGTCACCGGCCTGGCCGGCCGGATCGTGAACGACAATCCCGAGAACACGGCGGGCGGCGACTACCAGGACACGCGCCTCGACAATTCGCGCTGGATCGGCTCGTTCCGCGCGCGGGCGGCGGCCGGGAGCCGGATCCGGGCCATCGCGGGAGGCGAGTACCGGAGCGAGCACGCGAATCGCGACGACGACGCCCAGTACGGAGGGTTCGCGTACCCCTCCTCCGTCGACGAGGCGATCCGCTCCCGCGCCCTCTTCGCGCAGGCGCATCTCGATCCGCTCCCGCGCGTCGTCCTCGACGCGGGCCTCCGCGTGGAGGACCACGCCCGCTACGGAGCGTACGGCGTCCCGCGCGTCTCGGCTTCGTTCGCCGTGGGAGAATGGGGACTCCGGTTTCGCGGAGGATACGGCCGCGCCTTCACGGCGCCGACCCTGACCGACCTCTACTATCCCGGTTACGGATCGCCGTCGCTCCGGCCCGAGCGGTCGCGGACGTGGGAAGCGGGCCTGGACGGCCGCTGGCTCGACGGCCGCGTGGAAGCGCGCGTCACCTGGCACGAAACGCGATTCCAGGATCTCATCCAGGCGAACTCGCTCTTCACCGCCGAGAACATCGGACGCGCGCGGATCGAAGGGACGGAGGCGTCCGTCCGCGTCCGGCTCGGGCGGGGGCTCGCGCTCGGCGCGCGCGCGGCGCACCTTCCCGTCGCGAAGAATCTCGCCTCCGGCGACCGGCTGGGGAAGCGGCCGCGCTGGAGGACGGGCGGCGACGCCGAGTGGGAGGCGACGCGCGCGCTCCGGCTCCACGCCGCGTGGCGCTGGAGCGACTCCTTCCACGATCCCTTCGACTTCGTGGACGCGGGCGGCCGGTATCTGGACGGCGACACGCCCGGCTATGCCGCGCTCGACCTCGCCGCGGCGCTGAAGCCCGCGCGATGGCCGTTCGGGGTCCGCGTCCGGGTGGAGAACGCGCTCGACCGGGAGATCACCGAGGTGAAGGGACTTCCGGCCCGGGGGCGCCTCCTGGCGCTCGGCCTTGAGCTCCTCCCCTGAGCCCGCGCGCGCTTCGCCGTGCGCCCTACGGACCCTTGACCCGGGGCGTCCCGGGATGATTACCTAGCTTTCGGCATCCGGGCGTCCGGAGCCCGCTCCGGGCGCCCGCTTCATTTCCCCCCAACCTCCAGTGGTCCCATGACCTACGAAAATCTGACCGTAGAGACCAAGGACCGGATCGCGCGCGTCACGGTGAACCGGCCGAAGGTGCTGAACGCGCTGAACGAGCGGACGATCCGCGAACTCCACGCGGCGTTCACCTCGCTTCGCGACGACGCCTCCGCCGGGGTCGTGATCCTGACCGGAGCGGGCGAGAAGGCCTTCGTGGCCGGCGCCGACATCAACGAGCTGGCCGTCATGTCGCCACTGGGGGGCGAAGCCTCCTCGCGCCTCGGCCAGGCCGCGTTCGCGGCGATCGAGAATCTCGGAAAGCCGGTGATCGCGGCGGTGAACGGCTTCGCGCTCGGCGGCGGCTGCGAGCTGGCGCTCGCCTGCCACATGCGCTTCGCCTCGGAGAACGCGAAGCTCGGCCTTCCCGAAGTCGGGCTCGGGATCATCCCCGGCTACGGCGGCACGCAGCGGCTCCCGCGCCTCGTGGGACTCGGCCGGGCGCTGGAGCTGATCGCGAGCGCGCGGATGGTGGACGCCCAGGAGGCGTACCGGATCGGACTCGTGAACGGGGTCCTGCCCCAGGCCGACCTGATCGCGCACTGCGAGAAGGTGGCGAACGACATCCTCGCGAAGGGCGCGATCGCGGTCCGCTTCGCGATGGAGGCGGCGATCCGCGGCCTGGAGACGGATCTGGAGCACGGACTGGCGCAGGAAGCGACGGCGTTCGGCCTCGTCTCCGCCACCGACGACATGCGCGAAGGGCTGAAGGCGTTCCTCGAGAAGCGGAAGCCCGCGTTCCAGGGGAAATGACGGTGGCCCCGGAGCGGGTCGCCATCGTCGCGTCGGTTCGGACCCCGATCGGGAAGTACCTCGGCTCCTTCGCCGAGACGACGGCCGTCCAGCTGGGCGCGCACGCGGTCCGCGCCGCGCTCGAGCGCTCGGGCGTCGCTCCCGGCGCCGTGGACGAGCTGATCTTCGGCTGCGCGCGGCAGGCCGGCGTTGGTCCCAACATGGCGCGGCAGGTCCTCGTCGCGTCCGGCATCCC
>DATIQI010000057.1:0-33029 GCA_035470985.1 Acidobacteriota bacterium | reverse complement strand
AGGAGTGTTTGCTCTGACGGTTTATATGATTTTGGGCGCTCTAGCCAGTGGCTACCTTTGGGTGTTTGTCCAAGATGTTCCAATGTTGCCCGGGGACTATTTTCGCGCGTTGGCTGCGACCGCCCAAGGGCTGGACTTCGCGGTGCTGGCTCTGAAGACTTGTGGATTCGGCATTATCATCAGCGTTGTGACCTGCTGGTCGGCGGTCCCGAGGGAGCGGTCTCGCCCTCGAGCCCGACGACCCCGCCCGGCACGCTCACGAGCCCCGGCGTGATTCTCGGCACGATCGCCTACATGGCGCCGGAACAGATTCGGGGCACCGCCGTCGACGCGCGCGCCGACGTCTTCGCTCTCGGCGTCGTCCTCTTCGAGATGCTCGTGGGGCGGCGTCCGTTCGGCGGCTTCACGTCGGCCGACGTGATGAGCGCCATTCTCCAGCAGGGGGCCGCCCCGCTCGCCACGCTTCGGCCGGACGCGCCGGCGCAGCTCGCGTGGCTCGTGCGGCGTTGCCTCGCGAAGGACCCCGATCGCCGCGTCCAGACGAGTCTCGACGTGCGGAACGACCTCGAGGATCTCCTCGAGGAATCGGAGCGGGGCGCGTCTTCCGACGAAGGGGCCGCGCGCAAGACGTCGGACCCCGTCGAGCGGAACGTGCCGCTGACCGCCGCCCACGTGCGGCGCCTGTCGGTTCGAACGCCTCGCCTCATCGGGTATCCGCTGACCTGCATCGACAACAGTCACGAGTCTGAAACGCTCGTCGTCTGCCTCCACGGGGTCGGCGGTGACCATCGGAGATTCGAGCCCGCGGTGCGGCGCCTCCGCTACCGAGGCGTCGCCGTCTCCCTCGCGGGATTCGCGCCGGGCGACACGTACCGCCCCGTTCTCCCGTTCGACGATCACTCCGAGCTGCTCCGGATCCTGCTCGCGGACCTCGTTCGCGAATGCCGCCCGACGCGCACGATCCTGGTTGGCTTCTCCGCCGGCGCCGACCAGTTCCTGCGCATGATCGAGTCTCCGGCAGCGGTGGGCGTGGACGTCGCGGGGTTGGTGGCGCTCGGAACGAACGTCAGTCTCGAGACCTGCTTCGTGTCGAGTCTCTTCGCCAAGATGGACGCGCGGGACTCCGGGGGAATCCTCGCGGCGCTGAAGACGCTCGGCCAGGGCCGAACTTCCCTGGCCGCGTGGCTCACGCTCCAGACTTACATCACGCAGACCTTCACGAAGTTCGGCTCCGATTTGGAGCCGCTGGTCCGCTACTCGGCGGAACTGATCGCGCGGTTCGAAGGGGGTGGGGATCCGCTCCCGGGCTGGTATCGCGCCGCCACCGAGAAGATCCCGAGCGTGCGCTTCGTCTTCTCCGACGGCGAGGCCGGACCGGCCGAAGCGGTCCTCGCGCGCCACCTGGATCAGAACGTGCTCGGCGACCGCTTCGCCGAGAAGACCTGGGTGACCGAGCCCGTGTCGCACGCCCAGCTCCCCGAGCCTCGAATCGTGATTCCGTACGTGGAGAGCGTGGTCGCGGAGCTGACGGCAGGCCGCGCGTAACGGGCGAGTACTGGGACCGGCGTCGCCCGCGGAGATGGCACGGGCGACGCCGCCGAGGCTCCGGGACCTACGGTTGGGCGAGGAGCGGGATCGTGAGTACGCCGAGGCTGGTCCTGAACTCGAGGAACCCTGTCTGCGGCCGGCCTATGATGAGCGTGATCGTGCAGGACCCCCCGGGTGCCAGCGTCGCCGGCAAACTCGAGGGAGAACAGTCGCCGCCGGATATCGACATGTACCGGCACTCGGGCAGCAGTTCCAGCTCGGGGATGAACTTGTTGTCGACGCTCTCGACCAGCCGGACCGCGTCGATGGTGATCGGGGAAGTCGTGGTGTTGGTCAGCGAAATCGGATAGGCCTTGCGAGGCAGGCCCACGATGTTCGCCGCGGCGGTCAACACAGTGCCGTCTCCCGTCACCGTGATGCCGGGAACGAACGTCGCGCTCACGGCTCCTCCGGTCGCGGCGCCGCACGTGGACTTGGGGTTGATCATGCTCGTGATCCACTCCCTCAATGCCGGGGTGAGGATCACGGCGACCGCGAGGATGGCCGCGATCAGGAATACGGTCTTGATGACGCTGCCCTTCACAGGTCCCCCCTTTGAACGCGCCCACGCGGAAGAGCGGGGCACTCTCCCTGAATACAACGGACCTGGCCGATCGAACCGAACGGGAGAACTACGAGTGCGGCGCCCGGCCCCACAAACCGCCGGTCTCCTCGACCCTCCCTACGCCTGCCGCGTGACTCCGACGAGACGCCGTAAAGACGCCCCCTAGACGAGCCCGAGACAGCCCTCCTTTAGAATTCTCGTTCCGCTCAAGTAGGCCATCGGAGCCCGGTCCGACAAACTCCCCCCGTCGATCGGGCGCAAGCCGTGGATTCAGGCAGGGGAGTTTCACGTCCGTGCGTTTCCATCTCTGGTGTCATGCACTCGATCCCGGCGCCGACGGGCAGGCCGACGCACTAACGGACGCGCTTCGGTCCTCGGGCGTCTCGATTGATCGGCCCGGCCGGGCGTACCACGCGGCGCAGTCGGGGATAGACGGCCCAGGCGTGGTCCTCTTCGGATCCGCCATGCCCACGCTCGAGGAGTTCATCGACGACGTGAGTCGCGCCGGGCGAGAACGAGTGATCGCGCTCGGAATCGAAGCGGGCTCGGGCCCGCTCGCGGGTGCGTGGCGACTCCTAAGGGCCGGTGCCTCCGACGTTCTTCGATGGCGTGGCAGCACCGATACTTGCCGGGACGTGAAGGCGCGGTTCAATCGGTGGCACGAGGTCGACGAACTCGTCCGCTCGCCGCGCGTGAGCCAGAATCTCGTGGGCCGCAGCACCAGCTGGACCCGCGTGCTCCGGCAGCTCGTCGAGGTGGCCGCGTTCGGCAACTCCTCGGTGCTGCTTCTCGGCGAGACGGGGACGGGCAAGGAACTCGCGGCGCGATTGATCCACACCTTGGACCCACGGCCGGATCGCGGCGAGTTGGTCATCCTCGACTGCGGGAACATCGTCCCCGGCCTCTCGGGGAGCGAGTTCTTCGGGCACGAGCGAGGGGCCTTCACCGGCGCGGTCGGAGTCCGACAGGGAGCCTTCGAACTGGCCGACGGCGGGACCCTCTTTCTGGACGAGGTCGGCGAGCTGCCGCTCGACCTCCAGGCGCAGCTCCTTCGCGTGGTCCAGGAGCGAAAGTTCAAGCGCGTCGGAGGCAACACCTGGTACGACACGCGCTTTCGCTTGATCTGCGCAACGCATCGCGAACTGGCCGAACGCGTCTCCCGGGGAGAGTTTCGCTCGGATCTCTACTACCGGATTGCCTCCGTCAGCTGCCGACTCCCGGCGCTTAATGAGCGATGTGAGGACATCCTGCCGCTCGCCAGTCACTTCCTTAAAGACGGCGTAGGCGATGACGCGCCGGAGTTCGATCCGGCCGTGCGAGAACTGCTGATGGGGAGGTCCTATCCGGGCAATGTCCGCGATCTCCAGCAACTGGTGATGCGCATGGCCAGCCGGCACGTCGGAGGCGGCCCCATCACGGCGGGCGATGTTCCGCTCGACGAGCGACCTTGCGAGGACGCGCCGATTCCCGACTGGCGCGGTGACGGATTCAGGCACGCCATCCGCCTGGCGCTTGCCGGCGGCGTGCCCTTGGAAGAGATCGGACGAGCCGCCAAAGCGGTCGCCATCGACGTCGCGCTCGGGGAGGAAGAGGGCAACATCCACCGCGCCGCTCGCCGCCTTGGGGTCACCGATCGTGCACTCCAGATGCGGCGAGCCGCGGGACGGCACGGCCTCCTCGTGCCCGACACCGAGGCGGAGCGCCGGAGTTCCAGCCACGATGAAGCTCGAGCCTAGAGCAGCTGGGGCGGCCTCGCCCAGGGGTCGCCGGCAGTCGGGGGCGGACCCGCGGGGACAGGTGCGCCCGCGTGCGTCGCAGCGACGGTCGGACGGACACTCTCGATCAAACCCAGCAGATTGCGCGCCAGGACGGCCTCGAGGTCCGCGGGTGAAAGATCGAGTGCGCCGATCTTGGCCAGCTCGATCCCTGGGTGGAGCCATGGTCCGTCCGAGCCGAAGAGGAGCTTGCGGGCGCCCGCGCGCCGGACCGCCTGCTCCAACAGATCGAACCGACGCACGCCCGATGAATCGGTGAAGACGTTCGGATGCCGGACCACGTGATCGATCAGGGCCAACTGCGCGCGCCAGTCGTCGGAGAAGGATCCGAGGTGGGGGATGATGAAGGCCACATCCGGATACTCCGTCGCCAGGAGTTCCACGACCGAGACCTCGCCCATCACGTCGTAGAGGACGGGCAGCCGGTACCGTCGTGCCGCGTCGCAGATCTCGCGCGTGATGCGGCCGTCGTGGCGATGGACCTTGATCCCACGGAACCCGTGCGCGTGAACCGCCTCGTGGATCATGGCCCCGACCCTGCCGCGGTCCCGCTCCGGGTGAACGAAGGCGAACCCGATGAAGCGGTTCGGACGAGAGGCGACGATGCGGGCCACCTCCCGGTTGGCGTGAGCGTAGTCCGAGTGAAACGCCGCGAAGAGCACGGTTCGCGTGATGCCCGCCTGGTCGGCGCGCCGAACATAGTCCCCCAGCGGCGCGGCGGTGTCCCAGGGTCCGGTGAGCCCGTCGCCCGTTCCGGCGTGGCAGTGACAGTCGATGATCAAACGTGCCGCCACGCGGTTTCCCCCTCGTAGAGTGAACCGGCGGTAACCTGGCTCGCTGGAAGGTAGGTCGGCGCTCCGACGTGCTGGATCGAGAGCCCCGTGCCCGCGCCGAGGAGCGGCCGGATGGAGGATCGGTTCGCCAGCAGATTGAAGCCGGAACGCAACAGGGCGCGGATCACGCCGTGCTCGGTCGTGAGGCGCAACTTCCGAAGGTGTTCCGCGCGGGCGGACGGGCTGAGACTCGCGAGGCTCGTCGTCGGCGCGAGGTCGGTCACGTGGCCCAGGCGTGCCCTGAACTGCGCGGCCGGCCCGCTCACCGCGCGAGTCCGTCCGTGCACGGCCAGTCTCCGGTCGAAGTTCCTCGTCTGGCCCACGTAATCGGGGAACCACGTCTTCCCCCCATCCAGCGTCTTCTCCAGGATGTAGAGGCCGCCGCCGCCGACGCGTCGGGCGTGATCGATCGTCGTTGGAGTGCCCCACACGACTCCGACGTTTCCCTGCCGCTGGACCTCCGCCTCCTCGTCCGTCCGAGGCTCGATATCGAGAATCACGTGTCGGTTCCAACTGATCGCCCTGGTTCTGAGCGCGACGGGCGTATCCCCGAGAAACGAATGGAAGCGCGACGGCGACTCGGGCGGCCGTCCTTCCCCTCCCGTGGCGACCGGCCAAGAAGAAGCGACGAGGTCCCGCAGGGCCGCGTCGAGGACTCTCGGCGCGTTCCCACCGGTCGTCTGTGACGCCGAGAGGTATCCCAGCGAGGCGATCCTGGACAGGAGCGTGGTGACTCGCGACGGCGGATAGGTCAGCAGGTAACCATCAGGCGACTGAAACATGACGACCTCCATTCCACGACACCCCGGGCGCGGCGGTTCGGGGCCGTACAGGCAGCTTCGAGAGCTCATCCATGAGCCGGATCGACGCGGCGATGCCGCGGTGAAAGTGGGGAAGATGGATGCGCTCGTCGGCGGCATGGATGCCGTCCGAGGGCCGCGCAAAGCCCATCAGAAGCGGAACGACGCCGAGACGCTGCAACTCGCTGACCACGGGGATGGTCCCCCCGACGCGTTGGAGAATCGGCTCTCGACCGAATCCGAGCCTCAGGGCGCGCCGCGCGGCCATGGCCGCGGGGCCGGACGGATCCACTCCTGCCGGAGCCGCCGTCGAGAGGACACGCAGTCGGCTCGTGATCCCGGGCGGCGTCAGCGAGGCGAAGAAGTGCGAGGCGGCGTCGGCGATCTGCCAAGGGTCTTGGTCGGGGACGATTCGAATGTTGATCTTCGCCGTGGCGCGGGCGGGAACGACGGCTTTGACTCCCGGTCCGGAGTAGACGTCCGAGATTCCCGTGACCGTGACGGCGGGCCGGATCGTCACGCGCTCCTCGAGGCTGAATCCGCGTTCGCCCCACGGAGCCTTGGCGCCGGCATCGCGAAGAACTTCCATGTGGGTGCGCCCCATCGCGGAAAAGCGCTCACGCTCTCGACGCGAGCGGCTCCGAACGGCCCGGTAGAAGTCGGGGATCCGCACGCGACCGTCCGGGCCATGAAGCGCCGCAATCATTCCGCAGAGCGCCTGGAGCGGATTCGGGACGGCCCCGCCGAAATTCCCCGAATGGAGCTCGGTCTCCGCGCCGTCCACCTGGAGCTCCATGCTGACGGATCCGCGCAATCCGACGGTCAGGGCGGGCCGCCCGTTCGCCGGCATCGTCATGTCCGAGATGACCGCCGCGTCGCAAGCGAACACGGAGGGGCGCGTTCGAAGCAGGCGCAAGAGGGACGCGCTTCCGACCTCCTCCTCGCCCTCGAGCACGACACGAATGCGAAGTGGAACCGCGGTCGTCATTCGCCACGACTCGATCGCCTTGAGGTGCGCGAAGAATTGTCCTTTGTCGTCGGACGTCCCCCGGCCGTAGAGATCGGCACCCCGGATCACTCCGCCGAACGGTGGCACCGACCAGGGCGCGATGGGCTCCGCGGGCTGCACGTCGTAATGGCCGTAGACGAGCAGGGAAGGGCGTCCCGGTCGACCGGGTGTTTCGGCCATGACGATGGGGCGGCCGCCGGCTTCGACCGTACGAACGGGTCCGATCCGGATCCGCGCGAGGTGGAGCGCCAGCCATCGTGCGCACCGGCGGACGTCCGGCGCGTATCGAGGGGAGGATGCGACGCTCGGGATCCGAACCAACTCAGCCAGTTCGCCCGTGAATCGCGACGCATGCTCCCGCGCGTATTGAAGCGCGGCGGTGACGGCGGCGGGCTCCGCCGCCGAGAACCCACGCCGGACTCCGTCGCGGAGGCCGGCGGTCACGAGCGAACCCGGGCGCCGGGTTCCGAGCGCGCCATGGCCGAGAAGACGTCGACGATCACGCGCGTCCCGAGGGAGATCTCCTCGGCCGTGTGACGGGCGGTTAGGAGAAAGCTGATGGCCGCCGACTTGGGCGCGCGGGCCATGTGGAGCACGGAACGGACTCCTCGACGGAGCAGCGCCTGGTGAATCTCCGCGGCGTGATTCGGCGGGAGCCCCGTCAGCGTCTGCACGGGGAAATAGCCTCCGTTCACCGTCCAGCCGCCGTCCCGCATCTGGCGCCGAAACTCCCGGACGCGCGCACAGAGCGCCGCCCGCCGCGTCTCTCCTTCGGAAGTGTTCCACTGGAGGGCGTTCATCGCCGCTAGGAGCAGCGGGATCGCCGGTGGGCTGCAGTGCACGCGGGTTTCGCTCCTTGCCTCGAACTTCCGGATGACGCCTAGGGTTCCGGATAGCGCGGCCAGAGGGACGCCGAACCCCTTCGCGAGGGAAGCGACGACCAGGACTCCGGGTCCTTCGATCGCCGCGTGACGCACCGAACCGCCGCCACCGCCCCCGTATGGGCGTTGGGCTGTCGGACCGGAGCCGAGAATGCCGAGCGACTGCGTGTCGTCCAAGAGGAGGGCCCCACCGTGCCGCCGCGCGATGGCGGCGTACGCGGCGAGCGGCGCCGGTCCGCCACAACCGGGGCAAAGCCCGTCGGCGACGATCAGAGGGCGCCGGCCCAGGCGCGTCACGTCGCGCACCGCGCGTTCCAGTGCGCCCCGATCGTGATGTCTGAATCGTCGCACGGGCACGCCGCGCGCGGCCGCGCGCTCCACTCCCCATCGGGCGATCGGATAGGCCCCGTCGTCCAGCAGGATCGCCACCGGTTCGGATGCGACCATCCCCAGGACGTCCCAGAACAGGTGCAGCGTCGAGGAACCGACCAAGGCGCCCTCGCACCCCTGGATGGAGGCGAGTCCACGCTCGACCGCCGCCGTGCCCGGCGGCGGCGTCACCGCCGCCGGAACACCGAGCGTCAACCGGTTCCACGGATGAAGGCTCTTCGATCCGTGCCGGAAGCCAAGGTACAGCGCCGACGTGAAGTCGAGCACCGACGCCCCCGTTCAGGCGGGTCGGAGCTGCGCCGCCAGGCGATTCCTCAGATGCGTCGACGGAGGGGTGGCGTCCACACGATCCAGCGTGAGATCCACGCCCGTCACGGCCCGATACCCGTGGATGTAGCCCTGAATCTCGGCGCGCCAGTAACGAGCCCAGTTGGCGGCCTCGTTCCGGTCGTTCACGTCGTTCCAGGGCGCGAAGCGAATGCTGAGCAGAATCTGCTCCCCGTAGATTCCGAGGTCCCGGAAGTGGAGCGCCGAAGTATCGGTCCAGCCCTGGAGTTTCTTCATGCTGTCGACGCGATCCATCCACGGTTCGGGGTAGGCGACCATGATCCGTCCCGGCAGGAACTCCCGCATCTCGGGACGCGCCAGCAGCCACTCTTGCATCAGCATCTCCAGACGGGCGTTCCACGGCAGATCGCCGTACTGGTTGTGCTGGCCCTGCGTGAGAAGCAGATGGACCTCCTTCAGGCCGTTCAGAAGGGGGAATCCGTCGGCGATGACGGTCGTATCGTCGTCCTGGGAAAAGACGGTCGAGCAGAGATTCAACAGCCGGTGGTAGGCCTCGAGGAACTTCGACCGACTGTCCGCAGACTGCACGGACGGAACCGCCTTGCCGTGCAGGGTCAGGCCGTAGTGATGGTCGTACTCGTAGACCCGCCGCGGGACGGTCAGACGGTGCTGCTCGTCCTGGATGTAGCCCCAGAGGAGGCTGTTCAACGGGCGAAGCGGATCGGTCTCGAGCTCGCTCAAAGGGTCGCGGCCCGTTCCCGAGCGGCGGTTCTGGAACCGCATGCTGATCGCGTTCGACGACTGGACGAGCATCCCTTCCTCGTGCCAGTACGACCAGATGAGTTCGAGGAAGCAGGGATGGGTGAGCTTTTCCTGGAGCAGCCCGAAGCAATTCGCCGCCGCGTCACGATCCTGAGTCTTGATCGGGATGTCCTTGAGCTTCAGGCGGATGAGCGCGTAGTAGGGGAGCGTCTCGACTCCGTTCACCGATGCGGAACGAGTGTACTCACGCCACCGTCGCACCAGCTGGATCCAGTGGTATCGGGTCCCCAGACGCTCGGCCTCTTCCGAGAGTTCGATCTGCTGGCGGCACTCGTTGTAGAGCGCCCGCTCCTCCCGGTTCATCTCGTGGAATGTCGTCAAGATGCCGCATCGAGTCATCAGGAAGATTTCCGTCGCCACCTTCAACAGCAGGTAGCTGTCGACTCCCGGGAACGGAAGCCCCCGGCGGCTCCGGAGGTCTTTCGGATCCTCCCGCTGCGTCAGCGACGTCGTCGAAAGATGCCGGCACATGATGTCGTCGATGAAGGGCTGATAGTTCTTCCAGGAAATGGCCTCCGTGCTGCACCGAATCGCGCTCCACAGCGCCTGGTGCGGCGTCGGACCGACCTTCGTCCGCGCCAGTTGCACCGTCTGCGGAGGCTGTGGGCCGCCGGCGCCGCCTTTCTTCCGGAAGCGCGCCTTGGCATTCATCACGTTTTGCGGCATCACTTACTCTCCTCTCCCTCGTAGTCCGACGTGATCGTCGCGTCCACATCCCAATCACCGTCGGGCAGGGACTCCGTATCGACGAGGATTCGAAGCGGATCATCCTCGGAAACGAGGATGGGAACTCGGCTCTCCGACTCGAACTCTTCCTCGAGAGCGCCCGCACCAGGCCGTGGCTTTCGCCCGCGCCAAGGAACGAAGTGTTCCGGGACTTCCATCGGCCCCCTCGTGTAGACCAGGGGCGCGCCGCCGTCGGTGGGTCGGTGGGTCAACTCCCACTCGATCGTGACCCGACTCCCCCGCGGCTGAGGGGTCAGGATCCTCGCCTCGAACTCGACGGAGTCCCCGGGCTCGAGATCGGCGCCCGGTCCCTCGATGACGACATCGGGCCGCCGGCGCCGATCGCGCTTCGACGAAGCTTCGGGGCCGAATGGCCGTCGCGAACCTTCCAGTTCGTCGGCCCCCCCTCCCGCGTCGCCTCTACCTTGGTTCCGTTCGTCCTTCATCGTGTGAGCCTCCTATCTCGCAGCGACCGCGGGGGCCGCGCTGGTCCGAACAAGCGGGCGCGAAAGGCCCGTCGGAGTGGAACTGGGGATCGACCGAGCCTCGATCGTGGATCGACGCCGCTCCGCGCACGACTGACTCGTCCCGAGGGCATCGTCCAGGGCCCAGTTCGTCAGCAACTCGGAGAGGATTCTTGTCTCGATGGCGGGCGAAATTTGCGCGTCGGCGCGGGCTTGGCTGATGGCTGCGAATACCAGGGACGGAGCCACGGGCCGCATCGCCGCCACCGACCCTCGCCACTGCGACCAGAGGTCCCGCAGCTGCGCGGGTTGGCGCGAGCCCACCTCCAGGGCATCGGCGACGGTTCGGCCACGAAGCGACGGCGGGCGGTGGTTCGCCAGCAGACTGACGAAGGCCGGCATGGTCGATTCGAGCATCGTGAACAACTGCCGCTTCGCCGGCGCGAGACCGTCGGGCGGATAATAGGATCGCCACAACGCGGCAAGCCGCGCCCACTGCGGATGAGGGAAGAGCGCCTGCCCCATCGCACAACTCAATATCACACGAATCCACGGGATCGGATGCGGGTCGTCGATGTTCGTTCGAAAGACGAAGAAGCGCGGAAGGCTGACGACGCCGATCAGACCGAGCGTGGAACCGACGCCGACCCGAGCGACCGACCAGAAGTCGGCGAGGATTTCGGAGATCCACCGATCGTAGAGCTCCCAGGCCGGGGCGGCCGGACCTCCCTTGTCCTGAATCGCCCGCAGCACGGGGCGAAACGACTCCACGAGCTGGAGCAGCGCGGCCCCCTGGTGTCCCACTTCATGGACGAGCGACGAAGCGATTCCGCTTCCCACCATTCGCTCTCGCGGCACCCGGATGATCGCGACCGGGTTCTCTTCACCGCCCGGCAGCCTCGTCCTTGCCCTTCGGATCGCCGCGCCGTGACCGCGATCCAGGTAGCAGATCACAGGCGGCGCCGTGTAGACCGACGGCATGGCCAGGGCGTCGGCGGCGACGACATCCAGCCCGGAAACCCAGACTCCGGTTCCGTGTTCGCTCCGCTGCGAAACCACGTCCGCAAAGATGTCGAAGTCGTCGAGAACGGAGTTGAACCGGAGCTTGAGAAGCGCGAATCGGCGCTGAGCTTCGGAAGCTGGAACCGCCTGTCCTGTCGCGGAGCCGAGCCACTGCAGGAAACTCTGCACGAGCGCTCGAAGTTCGCGCTTGGCTCGCCCCACGTGGAGCTCGATCGCGATCTGAGCCGATGGCGTGAGCGCGGCAGCCGGAACCATCGGCATCTTCAGTGCGAAGGGAGCCATCTGGTCGAGGCGCGTGAGGAGAGAGTCCGCCTCCTGCCTCAGCATCAGGGTTGCGAGCGCCGAGCCGGCCATGATTGGTTACGCGCCGAGAAGGATGATGCGGCGGCCGCGCCGGAACCACCGGCCGCTCCGGCCACTCCCGGCAACGCTGCCGCCGGCGAAGCCATCCACACCGGGGCCCGGGGTCGGATAGGGTGTCGGATAGCCGGATGCGATGCTGGAGCCGCCGACGATGGCCGCGGTCGGCAGACCCGGAGCGTGCTGGCGAGCCGCGGAACGAAGCGCGGCGCTGGCGGCGCTGGCGGGATTGACGCGTGGCGGAGCGCTCAGCGCGCGGCGCGTGGTGGCGCCGGCCAGACGGACATACCGGCGGGCGACCTCGAACTCACGGTCTTCGGCACTGAGGCCTTCCAGCTCGAGACCGAACATCGATCCAGCGGCCGAGGCGAGCTTGCCACCGATCATCCCACCCACGCCGGGGACGACGAGATTCCCTAGGGCGGCGCCGGCCATCGGAAGCGCGGTCTTGGCGACCTTCTTGAGGACGCCCCCGAGCGCCTGGCCGATCGGCGAGCGCACGACCTTTCCCACCGTCCTGCCGACCTTGCGGATCAGCCCGCCCAGGAAGTGGTTCAGCTCCGCTTCGTTCGTGATCTCCAGGAGCTCGGCGGCCAGCTCCATCTCCTCGCTCTCGCTGAACGGGCTTTCGTTCATCTCGCCCAGTTCGCCCATCTCCAGAAACTCGCCCGTCTCGCCGTACTCTCCGGTGCCGTGAGTCTCGAATGAGAACCGGTCGGTCTCCTGGCTCTCGAAGGACTCCATGGTTTCGCCCCACTCGGGGTTGGTGCGATCGAGGTTGTGCATCGTGGCCTCCTTGGTAGGACTGCGCGCAGTCGCAGGAGAGTCCCTGCGCCGCCGCCGCTGCATGCATGCGGAGTGCCACGGCTAAGTCCTTGAGCGGGAACCGCAAGAGCCGAAGGTCGCTTCGGTGGGAGTGAGAACCGCGGAGGATATGGCGAAGCGGGCTTCGCCTTTGGATCGAAAGCGCGTCGTGGGGCGGCCCACGACGCATCGCTACTCCGGCGCCCGGCCCCACAAGCCGCCGGTCTCCTCCATCCAGTCGGCGATCCGCTCGACCGCGGCCGGAACGTCTCCGTCGGTGACGTCGAGCTTCAGGAGGGGTAGCCGCGATTCGGTGGCGAGGCGCTCGAAGAGCGCCTGCTCCTTCAGGAAGGGCGCGAGGTCGTCGTACTGCTTCGGATTCCCCGACACGCGGAGCCGCTCCGCCCGGGCCGCCTCGAACGATCCGTGATCCCGCACGCAGAGCACCATGTGAAACCCGAGCGGCCGGAGTCTCTCCTCCAGCCACCCGAAGTCGTAGTCCGTGCCGTTCGCCTGGAGTTGATGGACGCGGGTCGAGAGATGAAATCGATCCACGATCCAGGAATAGTGGGGAAGCAGCTCGAAGAGATGCGCCCACGTGCGATAGGTCTCCATCGCGCGCTCCGCCTCCTCGGGCGCGAAGTTGATGAGGCCGCGCCCCCAAGGAATCGGCGTGAAGGCGCACCACTCGGCCGAGATCAGGGGCGAGTGGTAGCGGTACTTTCGCGGCCCCACGATCCGCGGATGCTCGTTCAGGGCGAACGCGATCTCGGTCTTCAGCGTGAGCCGAGTCCCCTCGAGGATGATCTTGGGGCAGAGCTTCGTCGGTTTCCCCACCGTGGTCGTGCCGGCCGCGGT
This sequence comes from Acidobacteriota bacterium, assembly GCA_035470985.1. Lineage (GTDB taxonomy): Bacteria > Eisenbacteria > RBG-16-71-46 > SZUA-252 > SZUA-252 > SZUA-252. The sequence goes on along the minus strand of DATIQI010000057.1, from coordinate 19,844 downwards.
GGCCCCGACGCCGGCCGCGCCCGGACTTCGGCCGCTCACACCCGGGCCGCCGCGCCTTCGGTCGCCACGACCTCACGGGTCGCGCGCGCGATCATCAACGCCTCCCGCGCCCGGATGACGAGGATCTTTCCCGTCGAATAGGCCGCGGTGACGTCGGCGTCGGCTTCTGCCGTCGAGTTCAGCCCCTCGTCCAGCCGCAGGCCGAGGCACTGGAGCCCCTCGCAGATCGAGGCCCGCACTCCGGCGGAGTGTTCGCCCACGCCGGCGGTGAAGACCAGCACGTCCACGCCGCCCATCGCGACCGCCAGGCCGCCGACCACGGTACGCGTCCGCTCCGCGTAGATCTCGAGCGCCAATCGCGCTCGGGCATGGCCGCCCGCGGCCGCCGCTTCCACCTCGCGCACGTCGGCGCTCACCCCCGACACGCCCAGGAGCCCCGACTCGAAGTTCAGCGCCCGGTCGAGCGCCTCGACATCGAGCCCGTGCCGGCGCTGCACGTAGACGAGGATCCCCGGGTCCACGGAGCCCGAGCGCGTCCCCATCATGAGCCCTTCGAGGGGCGTGAATCCCATGGAGGTCGCGACGGGCTTCCCGCCGCTGACGGCGCTCGCCGAGCATCCGTTCCCGAGGTGGAGCACCACGGCCCGCAGCCCCGACACCTCGCGACCCAGCATTTCCGCGGCGCGCGTCGCGGCGTACTCGTGGTTCAGTCCGTGGAAGCCGAAGCGCCGCACGCCCCACTCCTCGTGCCAGGCGAAGGGGAGCGGATAGACCGTGACCCGCTCCGGCAGGTCGGCGAAGAAGGTCGAATCGAACGCCGCGACGTGCGGCACGTCGGGGAAGAGGTGCATCGCCGCGGTGATCGCCTGGAGTTCCGCGTGATTGTGGAGCGGAGCGAACTCCTCGTTGCGGGCGATCGTGGCGCGGACGTGCGTGTCGATCCGGGTCGGACGGCACCACGCTCCGCCGCAGTGGACGACGCGGTGGCCGATCGCGTGGATGCCCGCCGCTTCCTTCGGCGCGCGCGCGGCGAGTTCATGGAGGCCGCGCTCGAGCGTCTCGCGCATGCTCTCCCGCCCCTCGCCGCGGGCCACGACCAGTGCCGCGACCTCGTGTTTGGCGTCGTCGTCGAACAGGGAGAGCTTCAGCGTGCTGGAGCCGGCGTTCAGGCAGAGAAGGCTCATGGGTCGTTCCTCCGGGCCGCCTCGCCCCGATGGGGCCACCGCCACGCGGAGATCTCGGGCGGATCGACACCCTCCCGCTCGATAAAGGTCCGGTGCTGCACGATGAGGCGCTCGTAGTGCCGGATCAGCCGTTCCGCCTTCGCGGCGACGCGAGGCTCCTTCGCCGCCAGTTTCTGCGCCGTCTGGATCACGATGTGGTAGCGGCTCGACCGGTTGCGGATGTGCATGTCGAACGGGGTCGTGGTGGACCCCTCTTCGCGGTATCCGTTGATGTCGAAGCGTTCGTTCACGGGCCGCTCCCAGCAGAGCTGCTTGATGGCGGCCGTGTAGCCGTGGAAGTTGTAGATGACCGGCGCGTCGAGCGGGAAGATGCGCTGGAAGCGCCCCTCGTCCAGCCCGTGCGGGTACTTCTGCGGAATCCCGAGCGTGACGAGGTCCATCACGTTCACGACCCGCACGCGCCACTCCGGCGCGTCCTCGCGCAGGAGCGCCGCCGCGTCCAGGATCTCCATGGTCAGATTATCTCCGGTCGCGGCCAGGACGATCTGGGGATCCTCGCCGCCCTCGACGCTCGCCCAGCGCCAGATGCTCGCGCCGACGCGGAACTCCTCGCGCGCCTCCTCCAGCGACAGCCACTGGTGCATCGGCTGCTTCCCCGACACGACGATGTTGATGTGGTCGGTCGAGCGGAGGCACTCCTCCATGGTGACGAGGAGCGTGTTGCAGTCGGGCGGAAGATAGATGTGATACGTCTCGCCCTTCTTCGTGAGCAGATTGTTGATGAAGCCGGGGCCCTGGTGCGAGAAGCCGTTGTGGTCCTGGCGCCACGACTCGGACGTCAGGAGATAGTTCAGCGAGGAGACCGGCTTCCGCCACGCCACCTCCAGCGACGCTTTCAAGAATTTGGCGTACTGGTTCATCATCCCGTCCACGATCGGCACGAAGGCCTCGTAGCAGGGGAAGAGGCCGTGCCGGCCGGTGAGGAGGTAGCCCTCCATCCAGCCCTGGCACATGTGCTCGGAGAGCATCTCGAGGACGCGCCCGTCGCGGCTCGTCTTCTCGGCGCCGTGGGGGAGCGGCCAGTCGTACTGCCGGTCGGTCACCTCGAGCACCGCGCCGAGGCGATTCGATTCCAGCTCGTCGGGGCAGACGATGCGGAAGTTCCGCGCCTCCTCGTTCCGCTGGATCACCTGGGCCAGGTAGGCGCCGAGCGCCTTCATGTTGCTGACCGCCGGCTCTCCGCGCCGATCCGGGGCCACCGGAACCGCGAACTCCTCGATCGGGGGGAGGTCGAGCGGCACGCGGCGATCGCCGCCGAATCCGGCGGGGTTCATCGCCATCCGGCTCTCGCGCGGGGGACACGCCTCGAGGAGGTCCGGCATCGGCCGGCCGTCGACCTCGAACAGGTCCTCGGGTCGGTACGAGCGGAGCCAGGTCTCGAGGATCGCGAGGTGCTTCGGATTCGTCTTCGGCTCCGAGACCGGCACCTGGTGCGAGCGGAACGTCCCCTCCACCTCGCGGCCGTCCACCACCTTGGGACCGCCGCGCCCCTTCGGCGTGCGAAGGACCAGCATCGGCCACCGCGGCCGCTCCAGCGGCTCGCCGTCGCGCGCCCGGCGCTGGATCGAGCGGATCTCGCCGTGCATCCGGGTGAACGCCTCCGACAGGTCGGCATCCACGTCGCGGCCATCGTCCACGAAGTGGGGCGCGTACCCGCACCCCTCGAAGTAGGCGCGCAGCTCCTCCTCGGTCATCGTCCCCGGAAGGCTCGGGTTCGCGATCTTGAATCCGTTCAGGAGGAGGATCGGGAGCACCGCGCCGTCGGTGGCGGGATTCAGGAATTTCGTCCCGTGCCACGAGTTCGCGGTGGGACCGGTCTCCCACTCGCCGTCGCCGACGATGCAGGCGACGATGAGATCGGGATTGTCGAGCGCGGCGCCGAACGCGGTCGAGAGCGCGTAGCCGAGTTCGCCTCCCTCGTGGATCACGCCGGGGATCCCCGGGTTCAGGTGGCTCGGGAAGCCGTACGGCCAGGAGAAGCGGCGCGTCAGCTCTTGCAGCCCCGCGGCGTCGCGCGTCACGTCGGGGTAGAAGTCGGTGATCGTTCCCTCGAGCCAGAGATTCGCCATGTTGGCGGCGGCGCCGTGGCCCGGCCCGGTCACGAGCAGGACGCTGGCGCCGGTGTCGAGGATGAGGCGGTTCAGGTGCGCGTAGACGAGGTTGATGCCGGGAGCCGTTCCCCAATGGCCGAGCAGGCGGTCCTTGATGTGCTCGGGGCGGAGCGGCTCTCTCAGGAGCGGATTGGCTCTAAGGTAGATCTGCGCGGCCGCGATGTAATCGGCGGCGCGACGATAGCGGGCGAGACGTTCGATCGTGGAGCGAAGGCCCGTCGTGGAGAGCGCAGGCGGAAGCGGCGGCGCCAACGGGGTCGTGCGGGACATGGGTCCTCCTTCCCCCCTCGACCTTGATGGTCCCTCCGGCGCCGCCGCGGCGCAAGTCCGCAGCCGGCTGTCCAAGCGGATACCTTGGGACTATCGCTACGTCTTCCGCCGCCGCGCCGGGGTCCCGGTTCCCTTCTTGGCGGACGGGGCGGCCCGGCGCTTGGGACTCGCCTTCGCGGGCTTGGCCGCCCGAACCCCTTGCACCGCATCCTCCTCCGTCACGCCGCGCCCGTACTGCTCCCGGAGGTAGTGGAGGTGGTCCATGGTGAAGAGGTAGAGGTCGGTCTCCGTGCGCTTCGGAAACTCCGCGAGAATGCCGCTCTTCCGAATCGCCTCGATCATCGGCCGGAAGACGTTCTCGCGCCACGACACCGCCGCTTCACCGCACTCGACCGGGCGGTTCCGCTCGATGCCGAGGTAGTATTTGTGCGTCGTCACGTGGTCGAGCAGGCGCTCGTACGCGCCCAGCTCGGTCGCGCGAAACTCGTCCGGGCGGTCGGACTCGAGCTTCAGTCCGGTCGCCTCCAGGAAATCGGCGAGACCTCCCATGAGCATGACCTCCTCGATGGATGTGTCGGGAGCGAGCGGAACCGGCGCCTGGAACTCGCGGACGCGCCCTTCGATCCGCTCGAGTCCCATGCGACGGGCCACCGACACGCGGTGGTGCCCGTCCACGACGAAATAGACGCCCCCCACGCGATAGAGTTCGACCGGAGGAAAGCCCTTCGGGCCCTCGGCCAGCGCGGTCACTTGCCCCCAGCGCTCGCGCAGGGACTCGTGACGCGGAAGGAAGGCCCGTGTGAAGTCGTGCTCGCGACCGACGGTGCCGACGATCCGGCCGAGCGGCACCTCCTCGATGCCTCGATCCACGAACCGGCGCAGGCGAAGCTCTTCCTTCACCTCCGCGAAGGGGAGGAGCCGGGCCGGCTTCCCGGTGACGATCCCGAGCAGCTCCTCCATCAGCGCGCCGCGGCGCGCGGCGTCGAATTCGGTCATGGCGGCGGTTCCTCCGCGGGGCGCCCGTGCGATGGCGGCGCCCAGAGAGTAGAATAGCGCCGTCATGCGTCCCACGCATCCCATGCCGTCCTGGCGCGCGATGGCGGCGATCGCCTGCGCCGCGTCGCTGCTGGTCGCGGCGTCCGGCGCGGCCCCCGCGGTCGCCGCGTCCGGCCCCTCCCAGCAGTGGGAACTCGACTGGGCCGAGGGCGCCGTCTTCTACGAGATCTTCGTCCGCTCCTTCCAGGACTCCGACGGCGACGGGATCGGCGACTTCCGCGGTGTCACCTCCCGGCTCGACTACCTGAACGACGGCAACCCCGCCACGAAGGACGACCTCGGCGTGGACGGGCTCTGGCTGATGCCGGTCTTCGCGTCGCCCTCCTACCACGGCTACGACGTCACCGACTACGAGCGCGTGAATCCGGAGTACGGGAGCGAGGCCGATTTCGACTCCTTGCTCGCGGCGGCGCATCGGCGCGGGATCCGCGTCATCGTGGACCTGGTGTTGAACCACACGAGCGCGGACCATCCCTGGTTCCGGGCGGCCTCGGCCGACACGGCGTCGCGCTACCGGGATTGGTACGTCTGGAGCCGCACCGATCCGGGCTGGGCGCAGCCGTGGAACGCGGCCGGCTCGTCGTGGCACAAATCGGGCGATTGGCACTACTACGGCCTCTTCTGGGGCGGGATGCCCGATCTCAACTTCCGGAATCCCGGCGTCCGCGCCGAGATGGAACGCGTCGCGGCGCTCTGGCTCCGCCGCGGCGTGGACGGCTTCCGCCTCGACGCGACGCGCCACCTGATCGAGACCGGACCCGGTCCAGGCCAGGCGGGAAACCCCGAGACGCACGCGGCGCTCCGCGAGTTCGCCGCCGCCGTCCGCCGCGTGAAGCCCGACGCGCTCCTGGTCGGCGAGAACTGGACCGATACCGCCGACATCGCCGACTACTTCGGCGCGACCGACTCGATCGCGCGCGGAGACGTCCTGCCGTCGAACTTCAACTTCCCGCTCGCGGCCTCGATCGTCGAGGGCGTGAAGAGCGGCGACGCGAGCCGGATCGCGGGCGTTCTCGGCGAGATGGCGCGACTCTACCCGGCGGGCGCGATCGACGCGCCGTTCCTGACGAACCACGACATGCAGCGCCTCGCTTCACAGGTCGAGGGCCGCCGCCACCGGATGAACCTAGCGGCGGCGATTCTCCTCACGCTTCCCGGCGCGCCGTTCCTCTACTACGGCGAGGAGATCGGAATGGAGAACGGCCCGGGGAACGACGACCGCCAGAAGAGGACGCCGATGGCGTGGACGGGCGGGAAGGGGGGCGGATTCACGACGGGCGAGCCCTGGGCCGCGTTCGGTCCGGGACGCGCGCGGGCCAATGTCGAGCAGGAGCGGAAGGACGCCGCGTCGCTCCTTCGGCGCTATCAGGCCCTGATCCGGCTCCGCCGCGAGACCCCGGCGCTACGGAAGGGAGCGACAATGCTCCTGACTCCGGGCGACGCGGCGTCGCCGGTACTCGCGTACGTGAGGTCGGGGGGAGCCGAGCGGATCTTGATCGCGCACAACGTGAGCGACCGTCCCGCGACGGCGGGACCGTTCGCGCTCGGGGGGAGCGGGCTCCGTCCGCTCTTCGCGGATCGCGGAGTGGGGGATCCGTCGACGGCCGGAGGCGGCATCGCGGTCCGCCTCCCCGCGCACGCCACGGGAGTCTGGGCGATCGAGGAAACCGGCGCCACGAAGGGGAAGTAAGCGCCGCTACCGCGCCGCCGCGGCCTCCGCCGGCACCGCGCCGCGAAGCCGCACCGGGCGCCCCGCCTTCCGGTCGTAATCCTTCAGCGCCGCCTCTTGGCTCACGCCCGGCGCGAGCAGCACGTCCACGAGCGGCGGCATCAGCTCGTCGTTCTCACGCCCGCCGCCGAAGCGCTCGCGCGATTGCCCCGGGGCGATCGGGACGATCATGAGCCCCTTCGCGAAGTCGGCGCTTCCCGAGAAACTCGTTCCCAGCGCGAACCGTTGGGCGACGTCCGCGCCGGAGACCACGACGACGTAGGACCACCCGTCGTGCGCCGCGGTCCCCAGGAACCGCGCGGGTACGAAGAACCGGATCCTCGACCCCACGACGCGGATTCGCGTCGGGAAGTAGACCGTGGACTCGATCTCCGCCTCGATCGCCGTCTTCAGCCGTGCTACGTCCTCGTCGTCCACGCGCGGCGCCGACCGCTCCAACGAATCCTTCGCCGCCTTCACCTTCATGTCGCGAAGCGCTTCGAGCGCCTGAAAGGGCCGCGGCGTCAGGATGATCGCGCGCTCCCAGGCGCTCGACGAATCGACCTCCGCCTTTCGGCCGGGCAGCATGCCGAGGCGGCCCGACCCCGGCGCGCGGTCGGTATCGACGTAGAGATCGAGATTGAACGTGTAGAAGCCGAGCCGCGCCACGCGGTCGAGCGCGGTGCCGCCGGCGTCGATCGGCTCCCGCCCCGGCTTCCTGATCGGGCGCGCGAACGTCGCCTCGAAGGTCGTGCCGTCCTTCTCGGCACGCGCGGTGAGCGACAGGAGATCGAGGTCACCGGGCGCGAGGTCGTCGCGGTTCGGATAGAGGAGCGAGCCGTCGCCGTGGTCGTCGCCCCTCGGATCGTGGAGCGTGAAGAGGGGGACGGGCGCGGCGGCCGCAAGCGGTGCGACCGCGGCAGGAACGGCGGCGCCCGCGACGAGAAGGAGGGAAACGACCGCGGCGAGTCTCACACCCCGCAGTCTACCCGAAAACGGCAAGGGCCCGGCGGCCGAAGCCGCCGAGCCCGACGCCGCGATTGATTCCGGAATCAGAACTGCACCTTCATGAACGCCTTCAGCCGGTGCTCGGTGAACTCCCGCTTCTCGAGGCTGTTCCATCCGCCGTAGCGCCCCGAGAACCCGAGCGATCCGACCGGCACGTGATGCGTCGCCGCGATGCCGGCGTCCGCCACCTGCGGCACGAAGCCCGTGCCGAAATCCGGCTCGAAATCGCCGAAGTTGTACTGGTACTCCACGCCGATCTCGGCGCCGCCCAGCACGTACTTGCCGCGGCCGATCACCTTCGTCTTCTTGTGATCGCCCGACGTCATTTCGTGGAGGTTGTACGCCTGGAAGGCCGTGTTCCCGTCCACGAGGTCGGCGTCGTAGAACTCACCGTGGATCGAGCCGTAGAAGTCGTTGGTGAGTTGGTAGCCGAGGCCGAGACCGAGCATCCTGTAGCTCAGGTCGCGGTCGTCGTCCGCGATGTTGTCGAACGGCTTCCACTGATAACCGTCCACGCCGCCAGCGCCCGTGATGTAGGCGGGGTTCGTGTAGTAGGACGAGGTCGTGTTCGTTCCGGCGTAGAAGTTCGGCGTGTTGCCGCAATCCACGCCGCCCGGACAGTCGCCGGGCACGTACGGAAGGTAGCGCGGATCGTCGAGTCGATCGTCGGTCTCCTCGATGATCTTCACCTTGGCCATGACGTCGACGCCCTTACCCGACTCGATCGTGTACTTGGCGTTCACGACGCCGATGGCGGTCGACTTCTCCTGGAACGGCGCATAGGCCGATCGCCAGTTGTGGCCGACGCCCGTGTCCAGTTCGTGGGCCGGATAGTCGGTGTCGGTAATCGACCGGGAATCGTCGCCCCAGGCCTGCCAGTTGGTGCTGTAGTCGATGAGGGTGAACTCGCCCGACAGGTCGAAGTTCGACTTTCCGAACTGCGGCGCGATCGTGAAGCCGCGCCATCCGATGACAGTCTCGGCGCGGGGTTCGTCGAAGTCGGTGAACTCGTTGTCCACGTTGATCGTCGCCACCTGCTGCGACGTTCCGTCCCAGCCGCCGTAGCCGATGCGGGTCGGGTTGCCGCCGAAGACGCCGAAGGCCGCGTTGTCCGGGCCGGGGAAGGCGAAGGCCGCGTCGTACCCCTCGGTCAGGAGCACGTCGCTCTCGCGCCGCGCCGCCATCATCGAGACGTAATTCGCGCCGATATCGAACCCCTGGATCTGAAACGACAATCCGGCGTCGAATGGATCGTTCAGCGAAAGCTCGCCGCGGTAGAGCGCGTCAATCTGGCGGCCTGCGATCACCGGCGAGAAGCCTCCCAATCCGAACGACGCAGGCGTGAGATCCGGGGCCGACTTGGCATAGGAGGAGTAGGCGGCCGCCGAGATGTCTACCTTCGGGCTCGGGTGCGCCGCGATCCTGCCGCCGACCACCTGGTTTTGGAAGCGAGACCGGACGTCGGTGCCGTCGTCCAGGTTCGTGTCGTTCGTCTGGACCTCGATGTCGCTCACGTACTCGTAGATGGCGCCGAACTCGACCTTGTTCGAGGGAACCATCTTGAACTGGAGCCCGTACGCGGCGTCACCCCCGGTGAAGCTACCGGTGTTGAAGCTGGGGCCGGCCCAGAGTCGGGGCAGGCTAATGCGGGTCACGTCCCAGTAGATCTTTCGATCGAGGGCCGATCCCTGGAAGAGGAGCCCCGACGCGTTGTCGCGGTCGATATAGCGGATCTTGCCGATCACGAACGGATCGAACATGCCGAAGTCGCTCGCCCCGATCGTGGCGGAGTTGATCCAGGAGTAGCCCGGCGTGAGAAGCACCGTCACGCCGCGCAGCTTCACGTACTGGTTCGACCGCGGGTCCCACTCGCCGCAGTCGCCGCCGATGCAGTCGCCGGCGGGAGGATTCTCGAGGGCCGGATTGCGGCCTCCGAAGCCTCCGAAATTGGTCCATTGGTTCTGGTTGAAGCGGCTGTGGATCCGGCCTTTTACCTCGACCTGCTTCGACACTCGGGCCGAAAGCATCAGCTCGATCTCCGAGCCCTGGCCGTTGTCGCCGTAGCCTTCGCCGGGTACCGTCGTGAATGAGTAGACGGAGCCGTCGGTCCGGTGCGTGCCCCAGAGCCACTTCGTATACGTGGTCCCGTTGATCTTCAAAATCGAGTCGTCCGCCGCCCCGGCCGGCGCCGCCGGCATCGCGAGGACCGCGAGCGCGACGAGCAGGACGACCGCCCATGGGTAGACTCTCATACTCCCACCCTCCCTGATGTGTGAAGAAGCGACCCGATGCCGTTCGGACCGGGTCATTTCTTCATGCGAATCATGGACAGCTCGGCCATCTTCTTGGACGTGCCGTCCGCCTGGCACTCGAAGGCCAGCATCGCGTGCTGGGCTTCGATCTCCGACTTGTCGCCCGCGCCGTTCCCGGCCAGGCAGTCCATCACGTGCGGGTCGCAATCGCCGTCGTTCCCGCCGCCGAACCGATGCTGCCCCTCGTACTCGTTCACCTTGCGAGTCAGGAGGTCGGTCTTGTCGGGGAAGCCCTCGTTCGACTGGACCAGCACTTGATAGCCCCACGTCGTGGGATCGCCCTCGCCCAACTCGGCGGTGTCGATCGTGGTGGAGAGCGTCCGTCCGGCGCCCTTCGTCTTCGTGGGGACGATGATCGCCTTCTTCATATCGGCGGAGGCCTTCGCCTCGATCTCGGACTTGACGCGGCCCGGAGGCTGCGGAGACAGAATGATGCACTTGTCCCACGCTGCGCCCGCGGCGAACGAGACGTTCAGGCCCGGCAGGCCGCCGGTGTACCCGCTTCCGTCCTTCCCGTCCGTATCGATGAAGATGAAGACCATCTGCACCGAGAACCCGTTCCCCATCTTCCACGGATCCTCGATCGTAGAATTCAGGCTCACCTCGACATCGGCCTTCTTCCCGCGCGCTTTCAGCGAGAAGCCGGTCAGGTCGAACGAGCCCGTCTTGTAGACGCCGTCGGTCGGGTACGTGTACGTGCCCGGCCCATTGTCGTCGCCGGTCGGATCCTTGAACGAAGCCTCCTGGGCCAAGACCGGAACGGCCAGGAGCGCGCCGGCCAGGACCGCCGACGCGATGAACGCCCACCGCTTCCTTGTCATGACGTCCTCCTCTTTGGGTACCGCAACTGCGCTCCTATCCCTTCACCGCGCCGGCCGTGAGGCCCGACACGAGGTACTTCTGCAAGAATAGGAACAGGACCACGACCGGGATCGACACGATGATCGAGCCGGCCGCGAAATAGCCCCACTGCTGGGAGAATCCTCCGACGAAGAAGCGGAGCCCCACGGGGGCGGTGTACATCGTTTCCTTGTCCATGAGCGTCGCGGCGAGGATGAACTCGTTCCAGGACGTCATGAAGGAGAAGAGCGCCGTCACCGCGACCGCCGGCTTGGCCAGCGGCAGGATGATGCGCAGGAAGACGGTGCTCGGAGACGCGCCGTCCATGATCGCGGATTCCTCCAGTTCCCGCGGGATCGTGTCGAAGTAGCCCTTCAGCATCCAGACGCAGAAGGGAATCGCGATGGTCGCGTAGACCAGGATCAGGGCCAGGTAGGACGAGCCGAGCCCGAGCCACTTCACCAGGATGATGTAGAGCGGAATCAGGGTCAGCGTGCCGGGGAACATCTGCGAGACCAGGAACGACATGAGGCCCGCGCGGCGCCCCGGGAAGCGAAAGCGCGAGAAGGCGTAGCCCGCCGTGCAGGCGAGGAAGACGCCGACGATCGTCGTCGCGGCGGCGACCAGGAGGCTGTTCCCGAGCCAGCGCGCGAACGGCTGGTCGGTCATCACGGAGACGAAATTCGAGAAGGACCACTGGGCGGGCCACGGCGCGATCGTGCGCAGGCGGTCGAGGGCCGTCGGCGCGGCCGGCAGGTCCGCGATGGCGAGGTTCTGCCCGCCGGAGAACGCGATCGAGACGACCCAGAGGATCGGGTAGACGGTCCCGATCGTCGCGAGGATCAGGATCAGGTGGAGCGGCCCGTGCGGCATATCTTCGCTGCGCGACCGTTTCATGCGATCCCCTCCGTGGCGCGGGTGACGCGGTTCTGCCACCACCCGTAGATCAGGAGAATCATGAAGATCACCGTCGAGTACGCGGCGGCGTAGCCGTAGCGGTAGCGCTCGAACGCGAACTTGTACGACTGGGTGATCAGGATTTCGGTGGAGGAGCCCGGCTCGCCCTGCGTCACGAGATAGATGATGTTGAACATGTTGAACGTCCAGATGACCGACAGGATGATCGCCGGGATGAGCGCCGGCTGGAGCGACGGGAGCGTGATCGACCGGAACTGCTGCCAGCGCGACGCCCCGTCCATGCGCGCCGCCTCGAAGAGGTCGCTCGGGATCGACTGGAGGGCCCCGAGACTCACCACCATCATGAAGGGGAAGGAGAGCCACCCGTTCGTCGCGAGCGCGGTGAGGAACGAGGTGGTCCAGTTGTCGAACCACGAGATCGGGGGGCCTCCGAAGATCTGGATCACCTGGTTGATGACGCCGAACTGCTGGTGGAACATCCCGCGCCAGATGAGCGCGGTGATGTAGTTGGGCATCGCCCAGGGGAGGATGAGGAGCACGCGGTAGATCGGCCGCATCTTCAGCCCGCGCGTGTTCAGGATGAGCGCGAGGAAGAGCCCCACGCTCACCCCGATCGCCACGTTCAGGACGGTCCAGAGCACCGTGTTGAAAAAGGTCCAGTAGAAGTTGAGGTAGTTCACGACCGTCCCGGCCGCGGTCTCCTTCACGATGGCGAAGTCGCCCAGGATCTCGCCGTAGTTCCGCAGGCCCACCCAGATCTCGGGAATCGACTTGTCGGTGTTGAAGAGGGTCGAGTCGGTGAACGAGAGCGCGACGCCGTAGAGGAACGGGAAGAAGACGAGGACGATCATCCCGAGCATGGCGGGGAGGACGCAGAGGTAGCCCTCGCGATGCCGGCGGAGCGTGGCGCCGAGGCGCGAAGCGGCGCCCAGGCCGAAGAAGGCGAGGACGGCGAGCGCGAAGACCCCGATGCCGAGGGCGGTCCGCCGGACCGCGCCGGAGGTCGTCGCGGTGTCGCGTGCGAGGCGCGCCTCCGCCTCGGAGGTGCCCGCCGCGGCGCCCCCGTACGGGCGCCGGTAGACGTCCACGTCGATCGACGCCGGGGGGATGAGTCCGAGTTCGGGGAGGACGCGCGTGGCACGGGCCGCCTCCGCTTCCGCGGCGTTCGCGACGGCGCTCTCGCCCGCGCGCCGCTCGTCCGCGAGCGCGCCGACGGCGCGGGAGCCGAGGAAGGCGATCGCGGCCACGAGGAGCACGACGGCCGCCGCGAGGAGCGCGCCGCGCCGCTCGCCGATCCAGCGGGCGGCGATCCAGAAGAGCGCGACCGGGACGAGGAACGCGAGCACCGCGTCCACGGAGACCGCGCGCCGCGGCCCCGTGCCGGGCTTCGCCGCCCGGACCGCGACCATACCGACCACCTCGCCCTCCCGCTCGAGCGGCGCCGCGATCTCGAGCCGTCCGTCGGGCGCCTCGTCGATCTCGATCTCGGCCTTCCGCGCTGCGCCCTCCTCGCGATTCGTCTCCGCGGCCGCGCGCAGGCGCTGGCCCTGGTCGTAGAGCGGCTTCTCCTCGCGTCCCAACCGGCGCGGCGCGGCGCGGTCCCCCGCGTCCTCCGGCGCGGTCGAGGCTTCGAGCGAGATGCCCGTGAAGGCGATCACGCGGATCGAGTGGAGGGAGGTGTCGGACGCGGCCCAGCCGGCGACGACGTCCCGCGCCGCGTCGCCCTCGATGCCCGCCCGGTCGAGCGCCTGGACCAGCGCCTGCACCCGCACGATCGCGAGGCGGCGCGCCGTCTCCTCGTCGCCGGCCGAACGCGAGGCGACAAGTCCGACCTGGAGCAGCACGACGCCCGCGAGCGCCGCGAGCGCGAGTCCGATGAAGATCCGCCGGCGGTGGGAAACCGGGCGCGCGTCACGCACCGTCACTTACCTCCGCGGAGCCTCTGGATCCCGGCGGCGACGTTCGCCTGCGCCTCGTCGAGCGCCGCCTGGATCGTGGCCGACTTCTTCACGATCGTGTTCATGGCGGTCGTGGCCGGCGACCAGACGAGGGTCATCTCGGCCAGGTTCGGCATCGGGATCGCCACTTCGACCTGCTTGCGGAACGCCTTCAGCACGGGGTCGGCGCTCACTTGCGGATCGTCGTAGACCTTCAAGTTCGACGGCGTCTGCCGTCCCCGCAGCGCCATCGTCTTCGCCGCCGGCGTGTCGGTGAGGAACCTGGCGACGTCGTACGCGGCCTCCTTGTTCTTGGAGGGAGCCGCGACGAAGACGCCTTCGACCGTCATCCAGGGGCGCATCGGCGCGCCGGCCGACTCGGTCAGCGTCGGAAGCGGCGCCAGGCCGTAGTTGACTCCCTTCGAGACCTCGCCCAGGAACCAAGGCCCCGAGAAGACGATCGCGGCCTTCCCGTCGTTGAAAAGGGACGTGATGAGCGCCGTGGAGGGCTCGGCGGGGAGGATCCTGTCCGTGGTGAACCACTTCATCAAGAGCTGGAACGACTTCACGTTCGCCGGCGAATTGAGCGTCGGCTTCCGCTGCGCGTCGAAGACGCCGCCGCCGTACCCGTTCATGAGGATCGCGTGGTAATAGAAGTCGGAGTAGGAGTAGGCGAGTCCGAACCGCCCCGCCTTCGCGTTCGTCAGCTTCTTCGCCGTCGCCACCAGCTCGGCCGACGTGGTGGGCGGCTTCGTCACCAGCTTCTTGTTGTAGATCATCGTGATGACCTTGAAGTTCAGCGGGAGCCCGTAGACGTTCCCCTGGTAGGTCATCGCCTGGAGCGTGGTCGGGAGGAACCGGTCGCGCGTCGGCTGGTCGAGGTAGAAGTCGACCGGCTCGATCGTGTTGCCCGCCTCGATCCAGCCGCCGAGGCGGTCCTGGGCGTAGATGAAGAGGTCGGGTCCCTTGCCGCGCGGCACGGCCGCCGTGATCCGGTCGGCGAAGGCGTCGTAGGGCACCGCGAGGGTCGCGACCTTCACGCCCTTCGAAGCGTTCGCGGCGTTGTAGCGCGCGACGACCTCCTCCAGCGCGGCCTTCTCCTCGCCGCGGTACGCGTGCCAGACGACGATCTCCTTCTGGGCGAGGGCGGCGGCGGGAGCGAGCCACAGGAAGAGCGCGGCGGCGAGGCCCGCGGCGCGTGCGACCGCGTGGGTTCGAATGGAGCGCATGGGTGTCATCTCCGTCATGGGTTGGCGGGCGCCGAATCGAGGCGCCGCTCGGTTTCCGCGTCGAATAGGTGGAGCGCCTCGAGGTCGAAGCGCAGGGAGACGGTCGCGCCGATCGTGGGCGCGCGCCGCGGGGCGGTCTTCGCGATCAGGACGTCGTCGCCCGCCCGGCCGTGGAAGATCACTTCGTTGCCGAGGAGTTCCAGCACTTCGACGACGACCGGGACGACTCCGGCGGCCGCGCCGTCGCCGCCGCCCTCGCCCCCCTCCGCGATCGTGAGCTTCTCGGGGCGGATGCCGAGGATCAGGCGGCGGCCGTCGGCGTTCCCGACCGAGGCGCGCCACGCCGCGGGCGTGGGGATCGAGAAGCGGACCGCGCGGAGCGTCGCGCCTTGGTCCGCCGTCGTCGCGGGGACGAAGTTCATCGGGGGGGTTCCGATGAAGTTCGCCACGAAGACGTTCACCGGCTTCTCGTAGACCTCGAGCGGCGATCCGACCTGCTGCAGGATTCCGGCGTTCAGGACCGCGATCCGCCGTCCCATCGTCATCGCCTCGACCTGGTCGTGCGTCACGTAGACCGTCGTGACCTTCAGCGCCTGCTGCAGCTTCGAGATCTCGGCGCGCATCTGGATGCGGAGCTTCGCGTCGAGGTTGGAGAGCGGCTCGTCGAAGAGGAAGACGGAGGGCTTCCGGACGATGGCGCGCCCGACCGCCACGCGCTGGCGCTGCCCGCCCGAGAGTTCCTTCGGCCTCCGGTCGAGGAGCGCCTCGATGTCGAGGATCCGCGCGGCCTCGGCCACCAGCCGGTCCACCCGGTCTTGCGGCATCTTCCGGATCTTCAGCCCGAACGCCAGATTCTCGCGCACCGTCATGTGCGGATAGAGCGCGTACGACTGGAAGACCATCGCGATGTCGCGCTCCTTCGGCGGCAGGTCGTTCACCACGCGGTCGCCGATCAGGATCTCGCCGCCCGTCACCTCCTCGAGGCCCGCGATCATCCGGAGCGCCGTGGATTTCCCGCAGCCCGACGGTCCGACCAGGACCATGAACTCCTCGTCCTGGATCTCGAGGTCGAGCCGCTCGATGACCTTGGTCTTGCCGAAGTTCTTGCTGACGTTGCGGAGGGTGACGCCGGCCATCGAGCGGCTCTCCTCTGGTTAGCGCTTCGTCCGCTCCGCGGCGACGACGCGCGCGGAGAGGGCGGGAAGGGTGAGGGTCAGGGAATCGCCGGCCAGAGCCAGCGATTCGCGATTCCAGAGATCGGCGGCGCCCGGCGCGCCGGCCCATTCCTTGGGGCGCGCGATCGTCGCGGTCGCCGTCTCGGCGCCGCGGTTCACCGCCACGACGACCGCCTCGCGCGTCAGCGAATCGCGGCGCGCGAAGACGAGGAGGTCCTTCTCCGCGACGAGACCAGCGTAGGCGCCGCGCGCGAGCGCGGGATTCCCGCGGCGGATCGCGCCGAGACGGACATAGTCCGCGCGGAGCGAGTCGTCGCGCGGTTTCCCGGCGCCGGGGAGGATCTTCCGGTCGCCCCACGGCATGTCGCTCCGATTCGCCGGCCACTCGCCGCCGGGACGCGCGACCTCCTCGCCGTAGTAAATCATCGGGATCCCCGAGGAGGTGAACTGGAGGAGCGCCGCCAGCCGGAAGCGCGCCTTGTCGCCTCCCAGCTCGTGGAGCGCGCCGGTCACGTCGTGCGACGAGAGGAAGTGGACGAGGAGGTGGCCCGGCCGGACGCCGTCGCGCGATCGGAGGTAGCGGTCGAACGCGACGGTCCGGCCGCGTCCCTGCAGGTATCCGAGAACGCTCCCCTGGAACGAGAAGTCGAAGCCGGCGTCCATCTCGTCCGCCTCGAACCAGTCGTCGAGCGACGTGGCGTTCCCGCCCCAGACCTCGCCCACGAGGAAGAAGTCGGAGCCGAGTTCGGCGCGCGTCCGCCTCCGGTGCTCGCGCCAGAAGTCGTGCGCGACGTGCTTCACCGTGTCGAGGCGGAATCCGTCCAACCCGACGCGTTTCGCGAGACCGAGGTGCGCCTTGAAGAGATAGTCGGCGACGTCCTTCCGCTCGGTCTTCAGGTCGGGGAGCCCCGAGAGGCAGCTCGTCAGGTCGTCGCTGCCGCACGTGCCCGTCTCGTCGGTCCGGAGCCAGGTCTTCGTGCGCGGGTTCTTCACGTACTGCGAGTTGTAGCCGACGTGGTTGTAGACGACGTCGAGGAGCACCTTCATGCCGCGCGCGTGGCAGGCGTCCACCAGCGCCTTCAGATCGGCCTCGGTGCCGAAGCGCGGGTCGAGCCGCGTGAAGTCCTCGGCCCAGTAGCCGTGGTAGCCCCAATCGGCGAAGCCGGCGCCGGTGACGAACCCGGGGATCTGTTTCACCACGGGCGTGATCCAGATGGCGGTGACGCCGAGTTCGGCGATCTCGTCGAGACGCTCGCGGAGTCCGTCGAGGTCGCCGCCGTGGAACGCGCCCTTCGCCTGGGTGTCCACCTGGGGGTTGTTCGAGGGATCGCCGTCGGCGAAGCGGTCCACGACGGCGAAATAGAGGATGGCCTCTCGCCAGCGCGACGAATCGGCGACGGCGGCCGAAGCGCGGCCCGGCGTTGCGATCGCGATCGCGACGGTGGCCGCGATGGCGAACCGAATCGTGGCGGACGGGATACGCGCCGAAGCCAAGCGCAGCAATGCCCCTCCCCATTCCAGGCGCTGGATCCTGGCTCTCTGGGAGGAGGATACAACCGAGGGCGGGCGGGGTCAGTCGAAAGCGCAGGGGAGACGGTGCTCTGTAAGTAGTATTCCGGAAACCTGCTTGAGGGCGTGGTGCGCCCAATTGTTTGGCGGCGACCTCCGCTCGGTCGAGATCGTGGGCTGCAAGGTCCCAGGCGTGGAACGGCTTATGCATCCCCGGCCGCGCCCCACCCACGACGACGGGGCCCGAAGGCCCCCGCCGCCGCGTTGATTCGAGGCAATTCGTTCCGCCCCTTACTTCGTCACCACCACCTCGAGATAGTCGCTCGAAATCACCAGAGCCTCTCCCTTCGACCGATTCCACCTCGCGAGGAGTTCCAGGAGCGTCGCGTGGAACGCCTTCTGACCGGTCTCGTCGAGCGCGGCGAACGCTTTCAGCGTCGGCCCGTAGTAGGCCCGGAAGAACTCGATCCAGTGCTCGGCCGATCGATAGCGGAACACGTACGGCTTCCGTTCCGTCCGGATGTCGGTGGCGTGCGGGCCGAACAGTTCGACCAGCCGCGTCTCGGTGCCCCACGCCATCGGCGAGCGGAGTCCCTCGGGGGGCGGCACGAAACGGCTCACCACGTCGAAGAGTTGCCCGATGAATCCGTCGGGCGTCCAGTTCGCGAGACCGATCCGCCCGCCCGGCTTCGCCACGCGCAGCAGCTCGCGCGCGGCCCGCTCCTGGTTCGGCGCGAACATCACGCCGAAGGTCGAGAGAACGACGTCGAACGACGCGTCCCCGAACGGGAGGTTCTCCGCGTCGGCGACATGGAACGTCACGGGCAGTTGATCGGCCTCCGCGCGGCGGCGTCCTTCCTCGAGGAGCGCCGGCACGTAGTCGGTCGAGACGACGTCGGCGAACCGGCGGGCGGCCGCCAAGGTCGCGTTGCCGTTTCCGGCGGCGACGTCGAGCACCTTCTCGGTGGAGAGAAGATCGACCGCTTCGCAGATCGACTCGCCGACGATCTGAAGCCGCACGCCGACCTGGCCGAAGTCGCCCGAGGCCCACGTGGCCTGCTGGCGGGTCTTGATCGTTTCGAAATCCGGCTTCATCGTGATCATGGCCTTCCCCCTATCGAACGTGTGAACTGCGTCCATGGGATCAGGATGCCCCGGCGGGGGAGTTGACGTCTGGCCGCCTGTCGGGAAGACTTGACCGATCGTCCGAATCCGCGCCGGCGCCTTGCCCTCCATCCGCCGGACTTCACCGACCGTCCGAGCAGCCGAGGAGCCCCGAGACCCATGAGCGGCGACACACTCTCCGATCTCCTTCGCGCCGTCCGATTCCACGGCGCGGTCTTCTATTACATCGAGGGCGCGGCGCCCTGGGTGGCGGAGGCGCCGCCGGCGCGCGAGATCATTCCCGCCATCATGCCGGGCGTGGAGCACATGATCGAGTTCCACGGGATCGTGAAGGGTTCCTGCTGGGCGGCGACCGTCGGCGAATCGCCGATCCGCCTGAGCGAAGGCGACGTCATCCTCTTCCCCCAGGGCGACGCGCACGTGATGTCGAGCGCGCCGGGGCTCCGCGCCGAGTCGGTCGAAACGAAGGTCTACTTCACGCCGCGGCCGCCGCAGCTCCCGTACTCGCTCAGCATGCAGGGCGAGACGTACTCCACCGCGCGGCTCGACGGCGGCGGGCGCGACCGGGCCACGGTCGTCTGCGGCTTCCTCGGACTCGACGCGAAGCCCTTCAATCCGCTCCTGGCGGCGCTCCCGCGCGTGCTCCGCGTCCCCGGCAGCGCGCTCGGGCCCGATTCGTGGGTCGCGACGTTCCTGAAAGCCGTGGTCGCGGAGTCGAACCAGAGGCGTCCCGGCGGCGAGGCGGTGCTCGAGCGGATGAGCGAGATGCTCTTCGTGGAGGTCCTGCGGCGCCACATCGACTCGCTCCCGCCCGAGCAGACGGGATGGCTCGCGGGGATGCGCGATCCGGCCGTCGGCCGCGCGTTGGCGCTCCTCCACGAGAAGCCGGGCGATCCGTGGACCATGGAACGCCTGGGCGAAGCGGCGGGCCTCTCCCGCTCGTCGCTCCACGAGCGCTTCGTCCACTTCATCGGGCAGCCGCCGATGCAGTACCTCACCCAGTGGCGGATGCAGCTCGCGTCGGGGATGCTGCGCGACACGAACGCGAAGGTGGTGGAGATCGCGCTCGAGGCCGATGAGGGCTACAACGAGGTCACGGAGCTGAATCTCAATGGCGTAGTGCCGAATCAGAGAACAAGGGACAGGCTGCTCGCGGCCCTGCGATTCCCTGAGACTCAGATCGTGCTGGATACCATGCCGATGCCGACCGAAGACATCGTCTCGTCCTCCGGTGTGGTCAATGCCGACTACGGTAGGTACCGCGGCATCGGAACGCGAAAGCGGAGAGAGAATCACGTCGTCTTCAAGACTGACCTTTCGGTACGCAACGCAGTCCTTTCAACCACCTACACGCGCATGAGGCCCTGGACCTACACGCCCCGGATCAACGTGAACAACTCGA
>DATIQI010000056.1:0-2314 GCA_035470985.1 Acidobacteriota bacterium | reverse complement strand
AAGGTGTGGATGCTGCTCTGTTCGGCACCACCACGCGCACGGATGGAACTGTCCAGGTTACATACAATGGCTGGCCGCTTTACTATTATGAAAAAGATAAAGCGCCTGGTGATGTCGTTGGCCAGAATGTTGGAGACGTCTGGTTTGTGGTTTCGCCCGCTGGTGAAATGATCGATACAAGGGCCGCAGCAACCGAGGCTCCGGCCACGCGCGCTTCGCGGAGCGGAAGCGGCGCCTCCCGCGCCCACGACTCGAACCCGAGACCGTCGGTCGCGTGGGCGGCCCAGCCCCCCGCGTCCCGCTTCAGCGTGTTCACGGAGCCGAGCCGGGCCGCCTCGGGCGTGACCGAGGCGGCGAATCGGAGCGCCCGCTCCTTGTGGGGCGCGGTCAGGTTCAGCCCGGCGTAGCCCCGACGGTGGAGCCGCGCCAGCGCGTCGCCGAGCGCTCCGGGCTCGACCTCGATCGCTTCGTAGACCGCGTCGAGACCCGCCGCGGCGAACGCGGCCGCCTGCATCGGGGGAGAGAGCGAGTGCGCGGCGGGAGATCCGAGGACGGCGTAGCGCGCCGGACCCTCCGGGACGACGGCCCGCTCGGAGGGGACGCTCACGGCGTTACGGCGTGGGGAGCGAGTCGGCCGCGTCGGGAGGCGTCGCGGCATCGGGGGCCGCGGGCGCCGGCATCGCCGGCGCGGGACGCCGGGTGAGAATGCGGAGCATCACCGCCGACGCGAGGATCAGTCCCGCGCTCAGGATCTGGTTCACGTTGAACATGAGGCCGCCGAGCGAGCCGATGGCGCTCGTCGCGTCGTAGTAACGGGTGAAGTCGATGACGAAGCGGAGCGCGGCGTCGAGCGCGATGTAGACCCAGAAGAGCCGCCCGTCGAACCGGCGGGTCCGGTCCATCGCGAGCAGGACGCCGAAGAGGAGGAACCCGGCGCCCGAGAGATAGAGCTGCGACGGATGGATCGCGGCGTCGGCGTAGAGGAACGTCGGCGCGCTCCCCGGAGGGAAATGAACGCCCCACGGGAGCGTGGTCGGGAGCCCGAAGCAGCAGCCGTTCATGAAGCAGCCGAGGCGTCCGATTCCCACGCCGAGCGCCATGCTCGGCGCCGCGGCGTCCGCCACGCGCCAGACGGGGATTCCCTTCCGGCGCACGTACACGATGCCCCCCGCGATCGCGAGGATGTAGCCGCCGTACAGCATGAGGCCGCCCTCCCAGAGGCGGAGGACGGCCAGAGGATCCGCGGCGTAGTCGGCCCAGTGCGTCAGGACGAAGAGGACGCGCCCGCCGACGATGGCGAGCACCAGGAGCCAGAGGGCGAGCGCGTGCATCGGCTCCTCCGGCAGACCCCGCCCCCGCGCGCGCGCCACGAAGAGCTGGATCCCGAGCAGGAACGCGACGGCGAGCAGGAGCCCGTACGTGTGGAGCGAGACGCCCGCGAACTCGAAGAGGGTCGGATGCACGTGAGTCGGCTCAGTACTCCCGCCAGCGCATGGCGACGTTTTGGATCAGGCCGATCTGGAGGAAGCTCGTCAGGAGCGACGTGCCTCCGTAACTCAGGAGCGGAAGCGGCAGGCCCGTGACGGGGGCGAGGCCCACCGTCATCAGCATGTTCACCAGGATATGGTACAGGAAGATGCTGGTCATGCCAATCGCGACGAGGCTTCCGAAACGGTTTCGCGCGCGGTGCGCCACCTTCACCCCGCGCGTCACCAGCACGAGATAGAGGACCGTCACGAATCCGGCGCCCAGGAAACCGGCCTCCTCCCCGACGACGGAGAAGATGAAGTCCGTGTGCTGCTCGGGCAGGAAGGCGAGGCCCTTCTGCGTGCCGTGCATCAGCCCCTTCCCCCAGACCTGCCCCGAACCGATGGCGATCTTCGACTGGATGATCTGATAGCCCGCGCCGTACGGATCGCCGTTGGGATCGAGGAACGTCGTGACCCGCTGGCGCTGGTAGGGCTCCAGGTGATTCCAGACCTGCGGCGTGACGATGCCCACCACGAGATTCACCGCGACCACCACGAGGATCGGCACCAGGCGGAGCCGCGACCGGTAGAGGATGAACGCCAGCAGGGCCGCGTAGAGGATCCAGAGCGGGAGCACGAACGAAAGAACGACGTTGATGATCGGCGTCAGGAGGAGGAAGACCTGGGCGGAGGAAATCGGTGCGCACATCACGAACTCGAGCTGGGGGCGCATCACACCCATCAGCGGGATCGCAGAGAAGTATGCTCAAACGCGTGACGCTGGGATGGTGCACTTCGCCGCCGCGGGCAACAGCCTTCCCACAGGACTGGAAACGATCGCCTAT
>DATIQI010000055.1:0-6506 GCA_035470985.1 Acidobacteriota bacterium | reverse complement strand
CTCGCGGAAATCGAAGCGCGCCGCGACCAGGCGCGCGCGCAGGCGGCGGGCGCCGAGGCGCAACTCCTCGAACTGACGCGCGGGTTCCGGCGTGAGGAAGTGGAGCAGGGACGCGCGGCGCTGGAGGCGGCGCGGCGCCGTCACGAGGACGCGCAACGCGACCTGGAGCGGACCGTGAAGCTCCGGGCGGGCGGCGCGGTCAGCGAGGAGGCGGCCGACAAGGCGCGGGTCGCCCTCGATCTGGCCGCGAGCGCGCTGGCGCAGGCGGAGGACCAGTGGTCCATCCTTTCGACCGGGCCCCGGCGCGAGAAGATCGACGCCGCGCGCGCGCAGGTCGAACAGGCGCGCGCCGCCGTCCGCGCGCTCGACGCGCTCCTCCAGAACATGACCGTGCGCGCGCCGTTCGACGGCGTCGTCACGGTGCGGCATCGCGAGCCGGGCGAGATCATCCCCGCCGGCTCGCCCGTCCTGAGCGTCCTGAACCGCGAAGACCGGTGGGTGCGGATCTACGTGCCCGAGACGCGGATCGCCGCCGTCCGACTCGGGCTTCGGGCCGAGATCACGACCGACACATACCGGGGGAAGAGGTACGGGGGCACCGTGTCGCACATCGCCTCGCAGGCCGAGTTCACGCCGAAGACGGTCCAGACGCAGGAGGAGCGCGTGAAGCTCGTCTACGCGGTAAAGGTGCGTGTGGAGGCGGACTCCACCTACGATCTGAAGCCGGGCATGCCGGCCGACGTCCGGCTCGCGCTGCCGGCGAAATGAACGCGCCGCCCGCCGCGGTGGTCTCCGCGCGGGACCTGACGCGCCGCTTCGGCGCGCTGACCGCCGTGGACCGCCTCACGTTCGACGTCGCGCCGGGGGAGCTCTTCGGGCTCGTCGGTCCCGACGGAGCGGGGAAGACGACGACGCTCCGGATGCTCGCGGGCGTCCTGCGTCCCACCGACGGCGACGTGGTCGTCCACGGAACGAGCGTCGCGCGCGACCCGGAGGCGATGAAGCACCGGGTGGCCTACATGCCGCAGCGCTTCGGCCTCTACGCCGACCTGACGGTGATCCAGAATCTCCGGTTCTACGCGGATCTCTACGAAGTGCCGCGCGACGCGCTCCCGGGCCGGCTCGAGCGGCTCTTCCGTTTCTCGAATCTCGAGCCGTTCCGCGACCGGCTGGCGGGGCAACTCTCGGGCGGCATGAAGCAGAAACTCGCCCTCTCCTGCGCGCTGATCCACCAGCCCGAAGTGCTCCTCCTCGACGAGCCGACGTTCGGAGTCGATCCCGTCTCCCGCCGCGACCTCTGGCTCATCGTGCACGACATGGTCGCGCAGGGCGTGACCGTCGTCGTGAGCACCGCGTACATGGACGAGGCCGAGCGCTTCGACCGGCTGGCGCTCCTCGATCACGGGCGGATCCTGGCGCTCGACGCGCCCGACGCGCTCCAGCGCGGGCTGGCGGGAGAGATCCTGGCCGTGCGGATCGGGCGCGCCCGCGAAGCGCGCGGGCTGATGGTCGGCCATCCGGGCGTGCGCCGCGCGGCGGTCTTCGGCGACCGCCTCCACCTCACGGTGGATTCCGCGCCCGCCGCCGAGCCGGGCGTCCGCGCGGCGCTCGCGGCGGCTGGTTTCCCGGTCGAGTCGGCGGAGCGCGTCCTCCCGTCCATGGAAGACGTCTTCATCGGTCTTATCGAAGAGGCGGCCCCGCGGTGAGCGGGGCGCCGCGCGAAGCGTCCGGTCCGGGGCCGGGGCCGGGGACGGGGCCGGCGGGGCGGGTAGCGCCGGCCGCCGCGGTCTCGGTCCGCGACCTCACGCGGACGTTCGGCGCCTTCACGGCGGTGGACCACGTGACGTTCGACGTGGCGCCGGGCGAGGTCTTCGGCTTCCTCGGCCCGAACGGCGCCGGGAAGACCACCACCATCAAGATGCTGGCGGGGCTCCTCCTCCCGACCGGCGGCGGCGGCACCGTCGCTGGGTTCGACATCCGGAGCGAGACCGAGTCGATCAAGCGGAGCATCGGGTACATGTCACAGCTCTTCTCGCTCTACGGCGACCTGACCGTGGAGGAGAACATCGACTTCTTCTCCGGGCTCTACGGCGTGGAGCCCGCCCGTCGCGCGGCCCGTCGCGACTGGGTGCTGGAGATGGCGGGGCTCGCCGATCATCGCGGACGGCTGACGCAGGAACTCTCGCTCGGGTGGAAACAGCGCCTGGCGCTCGGCTGCGCCGTCCTCCATCAGCCGCCGATCCTCTTCCTCGACGAGCCGACCTCGGGCGTCGACCCGATCTCCCGGCGCAACTTCTGGAGCCTGATCTACTCCCTGGCCGACCAGGGGACGACGGTCTTCGTCTCGACGCACTACATGGAGGAGGCCGAGTACTGCCACCGCCTCGCGCTCATGAACCGCGGCAGGCTCGTCGCGCTCGACACGCCGGGGCGCCTGCGCGAGGAGTCCCGCGAGCCGCTCCTCGAGGTTCGGGTGGACGCCGGGGCGCGCGCCGTCGAGGCGCTCCAGGGGGCTCCGGGGGTCCTCGAGGTCGGGCTCTTCGGGCGGAACGTGCACGTCACGGTGCGCGACGCGGCGAGCGCCGGCGCGGAGATCGAGCGGCGGCTGGCGGAGCGGGGGATCGAAGTCCGCGGCATCGTTCCGATCGTCCCGTCGCTGGAGGACGTCTTCATCGCGCGCGTCCGGGCCGAGGGGGGCGCGGCGAATGGCTGATCGCGCTCCCGCCGGATTCCGGCTCTCGCGCCTCCTCGCCATCTCCCGGAAGGAAGTGATCCAGCTCCGGCGCGATCCGAGGAGTCTCGCGCTCGCGTTCCTCCTCCCGCTCCTCCTCCTCGTCCTCTTCGGGTACGCGATCACCTGGGACGTGAACGAGATTCCGACGGTGGTGGTGGACCAGGACCGATCGGCGCGGAGCCGCGACCTGGTGAGCGCGTTCCGGGCGTCCGGCTACTTCGACCTCCGGCGGACGGCCGACCAGGCTTCGGCCGTGGGGCCCCTGATCGACCGCGGCGACGTGCAGGCCGCGCTCGTCATCGCGCCCGGATTCGCCGCCGACCTCGACGCGGGCCGCACCGCGCCGCTCCAGGTGATCGTGGACGGGAGCGACGCGAACACCGCCACGATCATCATCGGCTACACGCAGGCGATCGTTCAGTCCTACTCGTCGCGCGTGCTCCTCCGCGGCGCGCGGCTCCAGCTCCCGGTGCGGCCCGAGACGCGGGTCTGGTACAACGAGGACCTCGTCAGCCGGAACACCATCGTCCCGGGCCTCATCGCCGTGATCATGTCGATCATCGCCGCGATGCTCACCTCGCTCACCATCGCCCGCGAGTGGGAGCGGGGAACCATGGAGCAGCTCGCCGCCACGCCCGTCACGCGGGTCGAGGTGGTGCTGGGCAAGCTCCTCCCGTACCTCGTCATCGGCGTCGTGGACGTCGTCGGGAGCAGCGTCCTCGGCGTGCTCCTCTTCGACGTCCCGTTTCGCGGGAGCGCGGCACTCCTCATGCTGCTCTCCTTCTCCTTCCTGGTCGGCGCGCTGGGACTCGGGATGTTCATCTCCGCCGCCGCGAAGTCGCAGATCCTGGCCACCCAGGTGGCCATGATCGCGACCTTCCTTCCCGCGTTCCTTCTCTCGGGCTTCATGTACGCCGTGGACGTCATGCCGGCGCCGCTCCAGGGGATCACGTACCTCGTGCCCGCGCGCTACTTCCTGGTCGTGACGCGGGGAATCTTCCTGAAGGGAGTCGGCGCCGACGTCCTCTTCGTGCAGGGCCTCCTGATGATCGCGTTCGCCGTCGTCGGGCTCACGCTCGCGGTGCGCGCGTTCCGGAAGGAGCTTTCGTGACGGGCGGCCGGAACGGCGGCGCCGGGGCGCGCCGGGCCGGGGCGCGCCACGCGGGGCTCGAGCGAATCCTCGGCATGGTTCGGAAGGAGTTCCTCCAGATCTTCCGCGACCCGCATCTCTACCGGATCATCTTCGTCGCGCCGGTCATCCAGCTCCTCGTCTTCGGCTACGCGGTCTCGACCGACGTCCGGAACGCGCGCACCTTCGTCCTGGACCACGACCGGACCGCCCTCTCGCGGGAATACCTGGAATCCTTCACCGCGTCCGGATACTTCACCGTGGTCGGCCGCTCCGAGCGAAGCCGCGATCTGGTGGACGCACTGGAGCGGGGCGACGCCGTGATCGGGATCGAGATCCCCGCGGGATTCGCGCGGAGTGTCGCGGGGCCCGAGGGCGCGCGCGTGCAACTCGTCCTCGACGGAACGAACGCGAACACCGCGAACATCGTGCGGGGGTACGCCGAGCGGATCACGCAGGCGTTCGCGACGCGGATGCTGGAGGAAGGGCGCGCGGGAGGGGCGGTCGTGGGCGCGGCCGCCGCGGGGGGGCCGGCGGGATCGTCCGGCGCCATCGCCCGACCGATCGAGCTTCGCGAGCGGGCCTGGTTCAACGCGGAACTGGCCAGCCGGAACTACAACGTTCCGGCCGTCGCCGGCGCGATCATCCTCCTCGTCTGCATGCTCCTCACCTCGCTCGCGGTGGTCCGCGAGCGTGAGATCGGGACGCTGGAGCAGCTCATGGTGAGCCCCCTGAAGCCGATCGAGCTGATCGCGGGGAAGACGATCCCCTTCGCCCTGATCGGACTCGCGGACATGGTCGTGGTCTCCATCGTGGGAATCGTCTGGTTCGGCGTGCCGTTCCGCGGCGATCCGCTCCTCCTGGTGCTGGCCACGCTCCTCTACCTCATGTCGGGGCTCGGCATCGGACTTCTCATCTCGACCGTGGCGTCCACGCAGCAGCAGGCGTTCATGGTGAGCTTCCTCGTCCTCATGCCGCTGCTCCTCCTCTCGGGCTTCACCTTCCCCGTCTCGAGCATGCCCGACTTCTTCCAGTGGATCACGCTTCTCGATCCCGTGCGCCACTACATGGCGATCGTGCGCGCGCTCTTCCTGAAGGGGAGCGGGCTCGACGCGCTCTGGCCCGAGTACCTGACGCTCCTCGTGATGGGAGTCGCGGTGCTCGGCTTCGCGGCCACCCGATTCCGGAAAACCGTGGGCTGATCTGACAGTTTGACAGTCGCCGAGCCGCCCGCGGCCCGCGCTCGGCCCCCCTCCCGGCGCCTCAACCCCCCGGCGTTCATGGCGATATCCGAGCCCCGCGAGCCCGGCACGCGGTATGCGATCGGGTCCATCGGCCCTGTCCGGTCTCGGGAACGGATCCGGCCGAAACGAGGGCGCTTCCGCCCGAAAGGAGCGTCATCCATGGAACTGAAAGTCACCAGTCCCGCGTTCGCCGAGGGCGCGCCGATTCCGCGAAAGTTCACGCGCGACGGATCCAATCTCTCGCCGCCGCTCACCTGGTCGCACGCGCCGTCCGGAACGAAGAGCCTCGCGCTCGTTTGCGAGGATCCCGACGCGCCGGCCGGAACGTGGGTCCACTGGCTCCTCTACGGGCTCGAAGCCGACAAGACGTCGCTTCCGGAGGGCGTGCCGCACGACAAGATCGTGAAGGGCGTCGGCGTCCAGGGTCAGAACGACTTCAAGCGCCTCGGCTACGGCGGGCCCGCTCCTCCGCATGGGAAGCCGCATCACTACCACTTCAGGCTGTACGCGCTCGACACGCCCATCAGCCTGAAGCCCGAGGCCAAGAAGACCGACCTGCAGGCGGCGATGAGGGGGCACGTTCTCGCCGAGGGCGACCTGGTCGGGCTCTACCAGCGATAGGCCCGCTCCGGATCCGGCCATGCGAATCACACTGCTCCTGCTCGCGTCCCTCGGCGCCGCGCTCCTGGGAACCGCGCGGGAGCCAATTCCGGTCACCGGAGTGTCCGCGATGCTCGTTTCCGAGCCCGGGACCATCGACTTGCCGCGGCCGCTCGATCGGGGCCGCATGACGCTCGAGGAGGCGATCGCCGCCCGGCGATCGGTCCGCGAGTTCTTGCCCGATCCCCTCACGCGGGAGGCGCTCTCGCAACTCCTCTGGGCCGCGCAGGGCGTGACGTCCCGGGACGGCCGGCGGGCGGCGCCGTCGGCGGGCGCCCTCTATCCGCTCGAAATCTACGTCGTCCTTCCGAGCGGTTCGTTCCGCTACGACCCATCGCGCCACCGCCTCGTCCCGCTCTCGGGCGAGGACCGGCGGTCGGCGCTCTGCCGGGCGGCGCTCGACCAGCCCTGCATCGCCGACGCGCCGGCGGTTCTCGTCCTCGCCGCGGACTTCGAGCGAACGGAATCGAAGTACGGCCGGACGCGCGGACCCCGCTACGTCCACATGGAGGCGGGGCACGCCGCGCAGAACGTCCTCCTGGAGGCGGTGGCGCTCGGACTGGCCGCGGTTCCGGTCGGCGCATTCGACGACGCCGGCGTCCGCGCCGCGCTCGCGCTTCCGGAGAATCGGGAGCCGCTCTACCTCATCCCGGTGGGACGCCCCCGCCCGTAGCCGGGCCGACGGCGACCGTGAAATCGAGAGGCCCCGGCGGTCTCGCCGCCGGGGCCCTCTTTGTTT
>DATIQI010000054.1:0-1697 GCA_035470985.1 Acidobacteriota bacterium | reverse complement strand
GTGCCGGTTAGTTGCATCGGTAATTGCAGAGAGACTGATCTTGTTGCCCCTGGACCGGGCGCCTACTACCCGCCGACGGTCCTCGCTTCGGAGGGACCCGACATGCCCGCGTACGACGAGGAGACGTTCGGCCCCGTCGCCGCGATCGTCGCGGCGCGCGACGAAGCCGACGCGATCCGGATCGCGAACGACAACCCGTTCGGGCTGGGCGCCGCCGTCTTCACGCGCGACGTCGCGCGCGGCGAGCGGATCGCGGTCGAAGGGCTGGAGGCGGGCGCCTGCTTCGTGAACGCGTTCGTCCGTTCCGACCCGAGGCTTCCGTTCGGCGGGATCAAGGAGTCGGGATACGGCCGCGAGCTGGCGGCGTTCGGGATCCGAGAATTCGTGAACGTGAAGAGCGTGCTGGTGGGCTGAGCCCGCGACCTCAGCGCGCCCCGAAGAGAAGCCAGAGTCCGAGGACTCCGATCGCGGCCGCCACGATGCGGATGAAGCGCTCCCGGGAGAGTCCGAGGAGGATCCGCTCGCCGAGGAGCGTGCCGATCAGGACGCCCGCGGTCGCGACGCCGATCGGTCGCCAGAGCGCGGCCACCGCGGGGCCGCTGCTCCAGAGATAGACCGGCGCTCTCGCGAGGTCCACCAGCAGCCCGGTGGCGGTCGCGGTCGCGACGAATCCCGCCGGGGTGAGCCCGAACGCCGTGAGCGCCGCCGCGCGAAGGCCGCCCTGATTCCCCGCGATCCCCCCGAAGAATCCGGAGCCGAGCCCGAGCAGCGCCACGACCGGGCCGTGCGGCCGCCATCGCTTCGACCAGCCGGTCAGCTGCGCGGTCGCCGTGAGGAGGAGGAGCGCGCCGAGGATCTTGGTCAAGGCGGAGGGTCCGAGCCTCGTGTAGAGCAGCGCGCCTCCCAGCCCGCCCGCGGCGCTCAGCACCCCGAAGCGAACCAGGACGCGCCGGTCGATCGCCGCGCGGAGCCGCCAGCAGCGGACGGCCGTCGCGAGCGCGTGCGGAATCGTGACCGCCGCGACGGCGATGCCGGTGCCGAACGACGCGGCGAGGAGCGGCGTGAGGAGGCTCCCGATCCCGAAGCCGACGACCGTGGCGGTGGCGCCCGAGAAGATCGCGACCGCGAGGATCGCGAGATCGAGCCAGGTCAACGGCGGCGGCTCGACCCGATCAGGTAGGCGGCGAAGAGGAGCACGAAGACCGAATCCACCGCGACCGCGAGCCCCGCCTGGTGGCCCGCGAACGCGCCCCCCTGCGCGAGGACGAGTCCGATGAAGACCAGCACTCCCGAGACGAGCATCACCCACTTCATGTTGGCGACGAGCCAGCTCAAAGGTCCCCCCTCCCGATCGCCGCCGGAGTCCGCGCGGCGCCTCCCGCCCCTCAGCGCGCGGCTTCCTTCTCGAGGTCCGCCGCCAGGGCGATGTAGCGGCCGTGCGCCCCCTTCTCCTGCCGCTCGATTTCCTCGAACGAATCGGCCATCGTGGCGGCCGCGCTTCCGCGGATCGCCTGATCCGCCATCGGGAAGAGGACGTGATTCTCCTTCGCGATGTGGTCGCGGAGGAGCGCGACGTAGCGGAGCGCGTTCCTGACGACCTCGTCGCGCGCCCCGGCGTCGCCCGCCTGCAGCCGCTCGGCGCCCGCCCGCATGGCCGCCGTGAAGCGGCGTCCCTCCTCGTGCTCGAAGAGCATGAC
>DATIQI010000053.1:0-5484 GCA_035470985.1 Acidobacteriota bacterium | reverse complement strand
GGAGCGAGCCCGAGCCGAGGAGCGAATCGCGGAGGCTCCCGCGAACTCCATGCACGACGATCCGCCGCGCGGTTCCCTCGTACGCGCGCGCGTGGCGCTGCAGCACCGAGAGGCCGAGGGCGGAGATCTCCCCGACGCCGTCGAAGTCGAGGTGAACCTCGCGCGCGTCGCGGGCGAGGCATTGGAGGAGGAGCTGATCGAGCGCGCGGGCCCCCGGCCCGTCCACGATCCCGCCAAGCGAGAAGCGGAACTCGTCCTTCGCGCCCGCGCGCTCCAGCCGGAGCTTCTTCACGCGCGCCCCTCCGTCTCGAGGGAGGGTGCGGCGCCCGGCTCCAGCGTCCGGAGCCGGCGCATGACGGCGGCGGGATGGAGGACCAGGGTCACCTGGTTGTCCGCCCCGACGATGCCGCCGAGCACTTCCTCCACCGGATAGAGGCGCGGCGGCAAGGGCGAGAGGCGCGCGTTCTCGCGCCAGACGATTCGGTCGAAGCCCACCGCGCCGGTCTCGCGGCCGCAACGGAGCACCGCCAGCGGTCCGTCGGAGGGGCGCGCCACGAGCGGGACCCCCGGCGTTCCCGCGGGCGGGCCGAAGAGCGACGCCAGCGGAAGCACGGCCACGGCGGTCCCGCCGCCGGCCCAGGAGAGCTCCTCGCGGGTGGAGTGGATCCGCTCGATGGCGCTCCAGGGGAGCGCGATCCTCTGCCCCGACGCCTCGACGATGAGGAAGCCGCGGAGCGACCGAGCCATCGGGAACTGGAGATGGAGGAGCGAGAGCGCGCCGGCGCCGTCCTGCAGCGTGACGAATCCGCCCACCTCCTCCAGCGTCGTCTCGAGAAGCCGCACCGCGTCCGGCTCGAACGTGACGCGCCCCTCGATCGCGATGCGCGCCTCCAGCCCCTCGCGCGCGGCGGTCAGACGAAGCTCCCGCGCCGGCTCGTTCTCGGCCGATTCGGCGGTTTCGAGGATCCGGAGGAGCGGCGGGAGGAGCAGCGCGCCGATCTCCGGCTCGAAGCCGACCCCGCCCGTGTGCACCGTGAGGACGCTCCGCCGATCCTCGCCGTCGCGTCGCGACACCGCCTCGTACAGCTCGTCCACGAACCGGTCGAGCGGATCGAGGAACTCCCAGAGGAGGTGCTCGTCGAGGTCCCGCGCGCGCCGCTCCAGCGAATAGTGGATGCCGAGGAGCTGATGGACGTCGTGGACCAGGCTCCGCATGCGCGTCGCGACCTCGTCCAGGTGCTGGTGCACCTGGGCGGCGCGCGCCATCGGCCCCTCCTCGCCCGCGGCCCGGCCCTTGCCGGCCTTGCCCCGCGCCGCGCCGGCCGCGCCGCCGTCGCCCCGCGCCACGCGCGTCGGATCGACCGCCTTCACGAACCCGTCCCACTCCATCAGGAGCCGCTGCACGGAGCGGAGCGTCGCGCTCAGCTCCTCGCTGATCGCGCCGATCCGGTCGTTCTGGTGGACGAGCGACGACTTGATCTCGAACGTGAGGGCGAGGAGGTTCTCGCGCGGGGCCAGGTCGGGCGTCACCTCGTCGATCACGCCGCGCGACGCGTTCAGCGCCTGAGCCTTGGCCCGGCTGAGCGTGGAACGCAACTGGTCGATCGCGTCGCCGACCGAGGCGGCGTGCGCGAGGAGCGCCTCGAAGCCGTCGGTCCGAAGCTGCTGCGCCAGCCGGTCCTGCGTCTCGAGCGCCACGCGGCAATGCGCGATCACCTCCTGGCGCTGGGTCGCGCGAAGGCCGCTCATCTGGGCGAGATTCTCGCGCAGCTCCCGCGCGAGCACGGCCACCGAGTCGACGTCGAGCCACTCGGCGCTCCGCTCGACCAGGCGGACCGAGAGCTCCACCAGCGGGCCCATCTCGTGCGTCTCGAGATCGGCCTCCTCCTGGTCGAGGAAGCGCGCGACGATGTCGATCTCCTCGCGGATCAAGGCGCTGAACGTCGCGCTGATCCGCGTCATCATCTGCGAGTGGCTGAGGTGCTCGGAGGCGGCGGTGCGCATGGTGGCGGAAGCCCTTCGCTAGGACGACTGCGGCCCGTCGGGCCGGATCCCTTGAAGCCAATCGGGAATCTTCGGTTCGATGGGGGGCGCCTTCGGCGCGTGGTCCGACGCGCCCGCGGCCCGCACGCCGAGCGGCCCGACGTCGCCGAAGTCGGCCGGATGCTCGTCCGACGCGTCGAGCGTGACCGTCATGGGCGCGGGTTCGGCGTCGGGGTCCTCGCCGGCGGAGGGAGCGTCTGCCACCGGCTCCGCGTCGGTCGCGGCTTCGGCCGGACCCGGCTCCGCGTCGGGCGTCTCGGCGGCGACCGTCGCGACCCCCATTCCCGGTGCGCCCGCGGTCCCGGCCGCGGCGTCGAGTCGCTCGCGCAGCGATCGCGTCCTCGCGAGGAGCGCCTGCACGGCATCCGCCGTCCCGGCCGAGACGACCGGCGCCTGCGGCGCGCCGCCCGATTCCATCGAGGCGACGGCCGCCTTCGCGTCCTCGCTGGTCGACTGGATGGCGGCGATCGTCTCGCCCACCTTCATCTCGATCTCGCCGGAGAGCCGGGAGATGGTGTCGGTCGCTTCGCGCGCGTACTCCGCCAGACGACGCGTTTCCTCGGCGATCGAGGCGAAGGCCTCGCTCCCCGACCGCGTCGCTTCGAGCGCGGCGTTCAGCGCCAGGAGCGTCGCGCGATTCGTCACGCGCTCCGCCACGCCGGCCAGCTCGTTCGCGCGCATGAGACCCGCGGCCAGATCCTCGATCCCGTCGGCGGCCGTGCGGACCAGCGTGTCGACCAGCTGCGCGGGGTTCACCCCCGCGCCGCCCGCCGTCGCGCCTGAGGGCTGCCGCAGAGCGTCGAGCACCGCGGCGAGGTCCGACTCGATGGAGGCCACCGCTTCCCGATAGGGACCGACCGCTTCGGCGATCACCACGGCCGGATCGACCGGAGCCGGAGCGTCGATCGCCGGCGCGAGCGGCTCCGCGCCGACCAGGTCATCCGACGCATACGACGGCCGCGGCTCGAACGATTCGGATTCGATCGGGGCGGCTTCGAAGGAAACGGATTCCAGCGACGGGGCCTCGGTGTCGAGGCTCGCCGAAACGGGCGCGACGTTCGCGAGCGGATCGAACGACGCTCCGTCGCGCGTCTTCCGAAGACGCTCGACCTCGAGAACCGCGAGCGACGCCGTCCGCTTGGACGAAGCCGTCTCCGCGACGTGGCGGTAGAGGGACGCCCACGGCTCCTCGCGGAAGGAGGCGGGCGGCTCGGAGCGCGCGTGCTCGGCCGTGGCGGCGCCGAGGAGCGCGGAGGCCTTCGCGGCCTGCGCCTGAGCGGCTTGCGCGGAGAGCATCGTGGTGACCGCGGCGCCGGCGAACCCGATGGCCACGCCGACGCCCAATCCAAGGAGCCCGCCGAGCGCGAATGCCGTGCCCGCGGCGGCGAAGGCGGCGAGGAACGCGACGACGAAGACGGCGACCGGAGGACCGCCGGAGGCGGCGGGCGACGCGGCGGGCGCGGCGGGCGGCGTCCGCGAAACGACGGGCGTCGGCTTCGCGGCGGCTTCGTGCCCGGTCGGGCGTTCGGTGTCCGTCATCTCGCGCTCCCTTCGTTCCAACTAACGGCCGCCGAGTCCGCCGAGCCGGAAGGCGGCGGGCGGGGCGACCGTGTCCATCAGCGCCCAGTAATCGAGGTATCGAACGTCCCGCCCCGCGACCTCGTACGTCGCGAGCATCCTCGGTTCGTCGCCGCGACCACTTCCCGCGGAGCCGGGGTCGGAGGGTTCCGCGGCCGGCTCCGGGTGGTCCCGAAGAACGATGTCGCGGGCTGGAACGAGCCTCGGCATCGCGTTCACGAGGAGCGCGAAGCGATCGGTGCCGCGCTCGAGAACGATCGCGTAGCGCTGGGCGGAGGCCCGCTCCTCCGAGCCGAGCACGGCCGCGAGATCGAGCGTCGGCACGACCCCGCCACGAAAGGCGACGACGCCGGCCATCGACGATCCCGGGCCCGGAAGCGGCGCGAGCCGATCGGCGACCATCATTCCCGCCACCTCTTCGACCGGCGCGGCCAGCCACTCGCCGCCCGCCGCGAAGACCACGAGGCCCCGCGTCACCAGCGCCGAGTAGCTCTGCTCTTCCATGGGCCGCTCCGATCGGGAATGTGCGTCTCGTTGCGCAGCAAGGAGTTGCAAGGCAAAGACCGTGCCGCGGTGGCGACTCATCCCTCCGTGGATAAGCCGCTGTCCTACAGCAAGTTCCCTATCCTGTCATCGGCCCGGATGCCCCGTTGTGGAGCCTTTTCATTCGGTCGGAAGCGGGCGCGTTGCATTCCTGGCCGCATTCCGCGAATTCCGGTCTCGAGCCGGTAAATCCAACCCACGATTCGGGCTGAAACCAACCAAGGGGTGGGCCGATCGGGCCCTCCGGGCTCCAACGCCCCGGACGCTTCAATTCGATTAACTAATTGCCAAAGAATGATTTAGGCAAGCGGACCGACCCCGCCAGCCATCCGGCACGCAGCGTGCAGTGGCATGGGACCGAGCGCCGCGGCATGAGAGTCCGCGACGGAATGAGGACGGTCGAAAGGGGGAGAGGGTCATGGCGGGAACGAGAAAGGGTGTGACGGGCAAGACGGCTCCACGGAAGGTTCGGCCCCACGCCTATGTGGCCATGAACTGTCTCCTGCTCACTCGGGCGGAAGGTACGCCTCAGAACGGTGATCCACTGCCGCAAGAGGATGTGAACGCGTACCTGGAAGCGCTGCGCGACCAGCTGGAGGCGAATGTCCCGCTTCCGCCCGAGCGTACCCGTCTTCTCTCACGGTTCGACATCGCCGCGTGGCGGCGGTTGGCGGGCGCGTCGCACGGCTCGCTGAAGTACCTGATCTTCCGGACGCCGACCGATCTCCTTCTCGTCTCGGTGGGGATCTTCGCGCAGAGCGGCCCGTACGTTCCGAGCCGCCGCGAGGGGATGCTGCCGGGCGAGGAGGCCGACATGGGCCGGAGCCCGGGCTGGTACCACTTCTCGTACACGTACGGCGAGCTTCTCGAGAACCCGACTTCGACGCTCGGTTCGGTCCTGGAGAAGCTGACGGTCAGCCTGGAGCGGTATCACAAGATGCTCTCGCACATGAAGGGCGAGTACTGGAGCCTGACGTCGCGCCTCGAAGGCGCGCAGGTGATCCGCCTCGAGCGGACGGTGGACGAGGAGGCGCGGGAAGTGGCGATCCGCGCGATGCAGGACCGGCTCCTCGACGCGTACGCCGAGTGGAAGCGCACCGGACAGCGCAAGCACCTCGACCAGATCCGCGGCATCGCGCGGGAGATCCGCACCCTGTCGCCCGACTTCAACTTCTCGCTTCCCGCAGGCGGCGCCTAGCGCGAAGCGACACGATCCCCCCGCGTGGCCTCCGGCCCCCCGACCCGATGCTTCATCCGGGGGCCACGCACCCCCCCTTCTGCGTGGGGCGAGCGGACGAAGAAACCCTCCGGGACTGGACG
>DATIQI010000052.1:0-4732 GCA_035470985.1 Acidobacteriota bacterium | reverse complement strand
GCCACTGCTACCGGGCCGACCGCGGAGCACAATCACCATGATGTCTCTTCCGCCGGGATTGCGGTGAGTTGGGATGCGGCGCGGATTGATCCGATCGACCTCACCTACTACGGACTCGTCTTCCTGTCGTGGACCGGGCTCGTGTGGGATCTCCGCTCCCCGCCGCGCGCGGTGCGCGACCGGGTCCGCGCGCGAATGGCCGAGACGCCGTAGGCCGCGCCGGCCCGGGGCCGCGCTCCCTCCATCACGCGCCGAAACGCGCCCGCAGCTTCGCCTCGCGATAGGCGAAGATGCGGGCGACGTCGTTTCGGACGAAGAGCGCGTTCACCAGCGAGCCTCCGAGCACGTCGTACCGCACCTCGTCCTCCACCAGCGTCCCTCCGTCCTTCGCCGCGAACCGGTGCGTGTGGATCCACGCCCGGTAGGGACCGCGCCGCTGCTCGTCCACGAACATCCGCATCGGCTCCCAGGCCGTGATCTCGCTCTGCCAACGGATCGGGATCCCGTGCAGTCTCAGGCGGTAGTCGATCCGGGTTCCGGAGGCCATCGGGATCGGAGGGGGCGTCAGAACCTGGAAGCGAAGGAAGGGAGGGGTCAGTTCTTCGAGGTTGCGGGCGTCCGCGAAGAATGGGAAGACCTCCTCCAGCGGGCGCGGCAGCCAGACTTTAGAGGTGTGGATAAATCGGGGTCGGGTTGACATAAGTCGCCAATTTTGATATACTTCCGCCTTCGCTACGGCGGGCGGGGGGATCCTGGGTCGGATCGCGCAGTTCCTCAGACGCGCCCGCCTCTCGAACGATGCACAACTGAATACGGGCTCCGACGCCAGACGAGGGGGGGTGAGATCCGAGGCCATCGCCGCGCACGTCACCGATCACGCCATGCAAGTCATCGGGCGGCCGCATTCGGACGCGCGCCGCCGAACAGACGACGCACCTCAGGAGAACTGGCGATGAATCGAGTCAACCGCACGGTCGTCCTGGCACTCACCGCGCTCGCGCTTCTCTCCGCGAGCTT
Source organism: Acidobacteriota bacterium (assembly GCA_035470985.1). Lineage (GTDB taxonomy): Bacteria > Eisenbacteria > RBG-16-71-46 > SZUA-252 > SZUA-252 > SZUA-252. Next base: position 3,715 of record DATIQI010000052.1, on the reverse strand, counting down.
CGCGGCCGCCACGACCGTCGAGAAGATGTCCCTCCGGGATCTCGCGAAGAAGTCCGAAGCGATCGCCCTCGCCCGCGTCGAGGATCAGACCGCCCGCTACGACACCAACAAAGAGATCTACACCTACATCACGCTCCGCGTCCTCGATCCCGTGAAGGGACCGAAGGCCGACGACCTGATCACCATCCGCCAGCTCGGCGGCACCGTCGGCACCATCGCCTCCATCGTGCCCGGCACCCCTTCGTTCCGGAACGGGGAGGAAGTCGTCGTGTTCCTCACCAAGAACGACGCCGCCGGCTACCCGTGGGTGATGGGCCTCCAGCAGGGCAAGTACACCGTCTCCACCGACGACCAGGGCCGCAAGAACGTCCGGAACGAGATCGACGGGCTCACCCTTCTGAGCCCGGGCGGCAAGCCGTCGGAGACGGAGTCCGGAGTCACGCAGCCGCTTCAGGCGTTCCTCGACGGCCTCAGGACCCAGCTCGACGAAGCGGGCCAGCTCGAGTTCACCCCCACCAACCCCAACGAGTAGCGGAGGACGATCAGCCATGAAGACGAATCGCATTCGTGTCCTCGTCGCCGCGCTCGTCGTGGTGGCGTTCGCCGTCGCCAGCGCCGATCCGGCCGCGGCCTTCATCCGTCTCACGCGCCAGGGCACGACGTCCGTCGTCCAGGCGCACTGGAACGACAACGAGCTTCCGCTGAAGAGCGCGGTCGACCCGACGAACAACGACCTCCCGGCCGCCACGGCGCTGGCCGTGGTGCAAGCCTCCGCCCAAGCGTGGACGGACATCAACACCTGCTACTTCGCGGCCGACGTCCATCAGTGGGGGGCGCCGGAGACGGCCCCGGACCTCGAGTTCGACGGCCAGAACAGCGTCTTCTTCGACATGGCCGGCGTGAACTTCGCGCCGGGCGGCCAGGTCATCGCCTTCGTCCGGTCGATCGTGGACCTGGCGGACGGCCACACGCTCGACGCGGACCTGGTGTTCAACGACCGCGATTTCTACTCCTCCACGACGTCGCCCGTGACGCCGCCGCCGGCGGGTCCTCCGGCGCAGTCGAGCATCGACCTGCAGTCCGTGTTGACCCACGAGTACGGGCACTACTTCGGTCTCGACCACACGTCGGTCGGCAACAGCACCATGATTCCGTTCATCATCTCGAACAGCACGGTGCAGCGATCGCTCGAGCTCGACGATCGCGCGGGCCTCTCGGCGGTCTACCCCGAATCGGCCGCGCGCGGGCTCTCGCACGGCGCGAACGACTTCCACGCCACGACCGGCCGCATCAGCGGGACGGTGGTCAGCGGCTTCAACGGCTCGGCGATCTTCGGGGCGCACGTGGAGGCGATCAACCTGGCGGCGCCCACCACGGCCAACACGATCAGCGCCATTTCCGGAGAGTTGACGGTCCGGAACGGACAGGGCGACTGGACCATCTACGGACTCCCGCCCGGTAGCTACGCGGTCCGGATCGTCCCGCTGGACGGGAGGTCCACGATCGCGGCGGACGCGAACGTCGGAGGTCTGTTCAACGGTCTCGACATCAATTTCGAACCGGAGTTCTACAACGGCGCGGGCGAGGGCCCGAACGGGTTCGACGATCCGCCGGGCAACTTCGCGCCGGTGGCGGCGATCGCCGGGACGACGACCGGCGGCGTGGCGTTCCAGACGAACACCTACCCCGGACGCGTGACCATCGCGCAGTACGGCGCCATCGAGAACTTCGTCACGGCCGGGAACAACAGCTACCTGGCCGTGCGGTTCGACCCTCCGTTCGATCCGCCGTATACGATCACGAGCATCCGGTTCCCGACCGCGCTCCTCGGGGCCGGGACCGCGGCCGTCTTCCCGTCCGTCAGCCTCTGTCCCATGAACCCGGCGACGGGCGGGCCGGATCTGGCGAACCCGCTCTTCACGCAGGCGCCGTACAACGGGAGCGTAAACGGGAGCAACACGATTCCGATCAACCTACCGGTTGGCTCCGCGGGCCAGACGTACTTCTGGGTGATGCAGTTCCCGGCCCGCACGCCGCCGGCGGTTCCGGCGAACTTCCCGTTCGTCCGCCTCGACATCACCACGCTCGACCGCGGCCTCTTCGCGAACATGTATGCCGTCACGCTGGCCGGCGCGCCGTCGATCATCATCGATCGCCATCTGGTCGTGGACATGATCTGCCAGATGCCGGAGAGCGAAGTGCCCATCGCCGCGGCCCGTTCGTTCGGTGGAAACCGCCGCGCCACGCAGACGGAGTTCGCGTATTCCGTTCCTCCGGGGGACGTGCGGGCCGACGGATTCGCGATGCCGGCGAATTCCCTCGACCACGTGGACCTCGTGGTTCGCGGCGTCGTGTCCGACTTCTCGTACGCCGCGCAGGGCTCGGCCGGCGCGGGAACGAACCAGTTCCACGTCAGCCCCGGCCCGAGTAGCACGGTGCCGCTGATCTGGTCCACGCAAGCCGTGGACAAGAACGGCAACCGGAGCCTCACGTCGAACGTCACGATCACCGGCTTCAACGAGGACGCCGACGAGCCGAACGGCAGGGTGAACGAGCCGAAGGTTCTCACGACGCCCGTGGTGAATGCGGCGAAGACCTATTCGCCCGCCGGCGACCAGGACTACTACGAAGTCTCCGGGAAGCCTGGAGACCTGATCGAGGCGAGCGCGACGGCGGTCGGCCAGGACGGGCAGAACAACATGGACCTCGTCATGCTGCTCTTCGACGGCAGCGGGGAGTTGGTCGCGTTCAACGACGACTTCTCGGGCCTCAACCCGAAGGTCACGTACGCCGTGCCGCCGCCGTCCGGGAACGCGAACAGCAAGGCGGCCCGGAAGTACCGGATTCTCGTCACCGACCTCCCGGGCTCGGCCTTGGCGCCCACGGCGCCGCCGCAAGTTCGCACGGGCCAGGGCTACCAGCTCAGCGCGAACGTCACGACGCCCGTCGCGCTGGCCGGAAGGCTCTCGCGCGAGATCGATCCGAACACGCTCTTCCTCGAGAACACGGGCCCGAACCCGGCCAACCCGACGGCGAAGTTCCTCTTCGCGGTGCCGCGGTCGGTGGGAGCGGGAACGAACGTGACGATGCGCATCTACGACGTGAGCGGCCGCATGGTCCGCACGCTCGTGGACGGCTTCCGCGCCGCCGGTCCGCACATGGTCCTCTGGGACGGGACCGACGATCGCGGCCGCGGCGTCGCGTCGGGTCGCTACTTCGCCCGGATCCAGGCCGCTTCCTGGACCTCCACGGCGAACGTGACCCTTCTCAAGTGATTTCGTGAGTCCTCGTCGTACCTGGGGGCCGGCGGCGTTCGTCGCCGGCCCCCTGCCTTTTTCGGCGGTCGTTCTCCCGCTGCTCGCGGCGGTGTCGCTCCTCGCGCCGCCGCGCGCGCGCGCGGCGGACTGGGTTCCACCGCGGCCCGTGGACGCCTGGCTTCCCGGGGCGACGATCGCGCCGGGAACCTCCGTCCCGCTGGAGCTCGTCATCCGGGCCGACGGGGCCGCGGCGTCGCTCGAATGGAGCGTCGTTTCGTCGGGGAACTTCGCGGCGGCGGTCGCGCCGTCCCGATCGTGGGCGCGCGCCGCGGGGCGGTCTTCGCGATCAGGACGTCGTCGCCCGCCCGGCCGTGGAAGATCACTTCGTTGCCGAGGAGTTCTAGCACTTCGACGACGACCGGGACGACTCCGGCGGCCGCGCCGTCGCCGCCGCCCTC
>DATIQI010000051.1:0-2720 GCA_035470985.1 Acidobacteriota bacterium | reverse complement strand
GTACATCGCCAGTTTTTTGATTTTGCACTGTCTGAATTTAAAATAGAAACCCGGTTTGCAGATCTTGCCATATTGAGCAGCCAGGTATTTTTTGGTACGTATGGCACCAACGAATCGGGCGAATACCTGAAAAATGCTTTACATGAAGCAGAATGCCCGGCCATTATAGTGCCTGAAAAATTTTCATATCCCGAAAGTAATATCCTGGCTTATGACGGAAGTCCTTCTTCCGTATTTGCCATCAAACAATTTGCCTATTTGTTCCCGGAGCTTTGTGAAAATAAGACCTGGCTGGTGAAAGTCGGCCACCACGACCAGGAAGGTCTTCCACACGAACAAAACATCGAAGAACTGGTAGGAAGGCATTTTTCATACATCAGCCTCATTAAACTGGACCTGGATCCCGCCCAGGATTTCATTACCTGGATGGAAGTAGCAGCGGCGCGCTCGTCCGCGGCGACGCCACCGGCGCGCTCGCCTGGCTCCTCACGGGAGCGCTCGGCACCATCGCCTACGATCTCCTCACGAACGCGGCGCAGGGGATCGTCTTCGGCTCCATCCCCGCGACCCTGGCGCTCGGCGCGCTTCCGGCCCTCCAACACGTCGGATCGAACACGGTCCTCTTCTTCATTCTCGGCCGCCTCGCGGGCCCTTGGCTCGGACGGCAGGCGTGGAGCGCGGCGCGTGCGGCGTAGGGGCGCGGCGCTCCTCCCGGTCGCGCTGCCGGCTCTGATCGCCCTGCTCGGCGCCCCCGGCGCCGGACCCGGCGTCCCGGCGGCGGTCGCGCTGCCGGCCGACTCGGTCTCCGCGTCCGTCCCCGCGTCCGTCCCCGCCTCCACGCCCGACTCGATCGCCGCGTCCCCGGCCGCGATCGACTCCACGCTCGCGGCGGCGGTCGCGGAGGCCGCGGCGGCCGGCCCGGAGCGGGCGAGTCTCGCGCTCGAGATCCTCGACGCGCGCCGCGACGGGGCGACGTCGGTCCGCCGCCAGTGGCAGGGGCGGCGGCCGGTGGCGATCCTCCGGCTTCCGCTCGTGGGCGACGCGCTCGACCGGCCGATCGCGCTCGACGCCGGAACACCCCTCGAGCCGTGGCGTCCGCCGAGCAGCGACCGAACGCCCGTCGACGGATTCCCACTCTACTTCGGCGCGCCGAACGCGGCCGCCACGCTCGCGAGGCCCGCGACGCCCGAGGGAGATCCGTTCCTCGTCGACTCGTGGGGCCGCGCGCCCGGCCCGCGCGGCGCGTTCCCGGGGCCCGCGTCGCCCGTCACGGGCGCCGCGCCCGAGATCTGGTGGGAGCGGGCCCTTCTCGGCGGATCGGACGGCGCCGAGCCGACGGAGAGCGCGCTCGCGTACGAGCGGGGGGAACGGGGCCTGGAGCAGACGGGCGTTCGCTTCACGGCGCCGGCGTTCGCGCGCGGGATCGCCGGCGCCTTCACGAGGCGGGCGAGCGACGGCGACGGCGCGATCGTCCGCGCGCTCGAGACGCGCTACGTCGTCGCCGCGGGGTTGCCGCGCGTCGGCGGCGCGCGCACGTGGCTGGAGGGCTCGATCGCCGAACGCCGGCTGGACGAGGCGATCCCCGATCCGATCCTCGAGCGCTTGGAGGCGGGCGTCGCGGAAGGGGAGCGGCGCCACCTGGCGCTCCACGCGTCGCGGCCCACGCCGAGCGGCGTGTTGGAGTTCGAGGCGCGCGCCGCGAGCGTCCGGCACACGCAGGTCGAATTCGACGGGGCTCGGGAGCGCTGGGAGGAGCCCTCGTGGACGCTTCGGGCGGACGGCTCGGGGCGCGCCGGACCCGCGTGGACCTGGCTCCTGGCGGCCGAGACGACCGGCCGCACGATTCGGTCGCGCGCGGGACCCGCCGTGGGATTCTCCGGCTCGGTGGACGCGTCGTTCGAGATCCACCGCCAGGAGGGTCGCCTGGCCGCCGGGCTCCGGCGCGAGTCGGGCGACGCGCGGGAGCCGGGTACGCTCCTCTCGTGGGGCGCCGATCTCGCGTACGACGTCCGGGAGGGATCCAAGGGCCTCCTCGACGCGCGGATCTTCGCGGCGGCGCGCGGGGCCCGTGCCGCGGCCGCGATCGACCTCGCGTCGGCGCACGAGCGGCCGACGTGGGAGGACCTCCTGCTTCCGGCGCGCGATCGCGCGTTCGCCGACGTGGTGGTTGTCCCGAAGCCGGTCCGGTACCGCATCCGCAGCGACGCTTCGCTGGGCGCGCGCCGCCTGGACGGAGTCGGGGCCCGCGCGGCCTGGTCGCCGGGTCGCCGCGTCCGGCTCCACGCGACAGGCTCGATCCGCCACGTGACGGACGACTTCGGATGGGATCTCCTCCGCGAGGAGACCTCCGACTCGCTCTTCCTCACGGACCGCGCGCGGCGTCGCGGCGACGGGTGGTCGAGCCACGCGTCGCTCGGCGCCTCGTTCGACGCGGCCCACGTCGCGGCGCGACTGCTCGGCTGGGCGCGCGGAGGAGACCGCGATCTCGCGCCGCGCGCCGGCTCGCCCCCCTGGGCCGGGCTCGACGCGGCCCTCGACCTGAAGGCGACCCTCTTTACAAACTTTACTGTCCCGGTAGATCCCGCATCAGGCGATCAATCGCTAATCCCGTTCTGGTCCACTAAAACGCATGTATATTGTTTCGAGTCGCGGATACGGATCGTCGCCTTTGATATTGAGTCGTTGGAAAAGAAAACTTTAGCGGCCTTCAAAGAACCAAT
>DATIQI010000050.1:0-4691 GCA_035470985.1 Acidobacteriota bacterium | reverse complement strand
GCCTGGGTCAGCGCGTTCTTCACCTGGAAGACGATCTCGCCGCCCTTCCTGCGCAGGGTCAGGATGCCCGCGGCGCCGGTCCGGCGCGCGATCTCGACCCAGCCGTCCACCTCCTTGCGGCTCGCCTCGGCGGCACCCGGTACGGCAAAGCCGCGGATCACGGGAGCCTCCTGGAAGCCCCGGAACGCGCTGCCGCGCAGAAGCCCGGTCAGGTCCGCGATCTCCAGCCCGAAGCGGAGGTCGGGGCGGTCGCTGCCGTAGCGCGCCATGGCCTCGGCGTAGGTCATGCGCGGGAAGGGCGACGGCGGTGGATGCCGCCGAGCGGGACGATGCGGTGGAAGAGCCCCTCGATCAGCTCGAAGACGTCCTCCTCCGTGGGAAAGGACATCTCCAGGTCGATCTGCGTGAACTCGAGCTGGCGGTCGGCGCGCAGGGCCTCGTCGCGGAAGCAGCGGGCGATCTGGACGTAGCGCTCCAGGCCCGACACCATGAGGATCTGCTTGAAGAGCTGCGGCGACTGCGGCAGGGCGTAGAAGCTCCCCCACCCGCCCAACGTGTTCGTGATGAACGTCGACGGCACTTCCGCCATCGGTCTCGCTCCAGGGAAGCGCGCGGAGTGGTCGCCCGACGGGACGAAGCTCGCGCTCGTGGCCGATTCGCTCGCCGTGATGAATTCCGACGGGACCGGAATCCAACGCTTCAGCGTCGGCGCGTCGTTCGTCGCGTGGAGCCCCGACGGGACGAAGCTCGCCTACGTCTCGACGGGTCTCGACGGCGAGTCCGAGGGCGACATCTATACGATCAACCCCGATGGTACGGGAGCCCAGCAGGTGACGACCGACGGCGCCAACAGGAGCTCGCTCGCGTGGTCTCCGGACGGGACGAAGTTTCTCTACAGCGCCCCCGGCGGCGCCTATGCCATCAACATGGATGGGAGCGGGTTGACGTCGCCCGTCGTGGGGCGAAGCGCCCGCTGGTCGCCGGATGGAACGCGGATCATCTTCGTGACCGATGCCCACGACGGAAACGACGAGATCTACACCGTGCGAGCCGACGGAACCGATCCGAAGAACCTGAGCCACAACTTCGCGACCGAGTCGGATCCCGATTGGGGGCCCCGGAAGTAGCGATCGAGCAGCCCCCCCCACGCGAGATCGATCGCCAGACGTACCATTTTGGTACAGTGGAAGCTCGGTCCGTTTCGTCCGGAATCGTTCCCTCAGGGACGGACGAAGGCGACGATCCATCCCCGCGCCGAATCCAAGACCCAGCCGATATCTGATTGTGGAGATAGTGCGTTACGGCACCAAACACGCCCGCACAGGCGTCCCTGGCACGTGGCTTGAGGGTAGTCCCAGGGAGACCCCGACAAGCGCGGCGCCAGGTGGCGCCGCCGGGCTCGGGGCGAAAATGGAGGTGCTATGTCATCCTCACGATCGAGACTCTGCGCGTTGATCGCGATGACGATGCTTGCGGCGAGCGCGGGCTCGGCGCACGCCTTCGGCCTGTCGGGGATCGGGGGCCGCATTGGCTCGGTGGACCCCGATGGCCGAGACGGCACGTTGGCCGGCGGAGCCCATCTTGATTTCCAGAAGGCGGGAAGCCAGTTCCACGTGCAGCCGAACTTCATCTACTGGTCGTCCAACGGGCTGAGCGACGCCAACCCGAACTTCGATCTCTACTATCACTTTGTTCCGTCCGGCCGGGTGAGCCCGTACCTGGGCGGCGGAGCGGGGCTCCACTTCTACGGGACGGACGGTCCCGGAGATCCAGGCAGCGACGTCGGCCTCAACCTGTTCGGCGGGCTCTTGATCCCGTCGCCGGGCGCGAGCTTCTTCATGGAGGGGCGCTACGTCGCGAGCGATCGCTCGCAAGTCGCCCTCTATGGAGGGGTCACGCTGCCGCTCTCGGGCCACGGCGGAAGCTACGGCCATCGGAGCGCCGGCAAGTAGCGGTAGGCGGTTGCTCTAAGTCGCGATCAACGCCTCGAGGCGGTTCGTCGAGGGGCGCGCGCGCAGGACGCTCGGTGAAGCGCGCACGCGTTCCAAACGATGGACCGCCTCTTCATTTCCCCGGCCCGTCCTGAGGGCTGACAGGGAGTCCCCCCGGCGGCTAGACTGAGTCGCTATGCCGCTTTCCCCAAGACGGACGTTCACCGCCCCGATCACTCCCGGCGTTCACCCACGACGCCGCATCCTCGAGTTCCCACCGGACAAGGCCTCGGCCGGAACCACCATCGACCAAGGATTCCAAGGAGGACCGATGCAATCCGACGTTTCATCCTTCCGCTCGGCCCTGCGCGCGGGGTGGAGGTCGCTCGCCCTGGCCGCGGTCCTGACGGCGGCCATCATTCCGGCCGCGACCGCCGCAGCCGCCACGAACGCCGCGACCGCCGCGCCTCGCACGGGACTCGAAGACCTCGAAAAGCAGGTGCGCGAGTTCACGCTTCCGAACGGAGTGACCTTCGTTCTGGTCGAGCGACGCGACGCGCCGGTCTTCAGCTTCATGACCTCCGTCAACGCGGGCTCGGTGGACAATCCGTTCGGTTCCACCGGCCTCGCCCACATGATGGAGCACATGGCCTTCAAGGGCACCGCGCTCGTCGGCGCCAAGGACCACGGGGCCGAGAAGCCTCTGCTCGACGCCGAGGAGAAGGCGTGGCAGGCCGTCTTTGCGGAGCGCCAGAAGGGAGCCCGAGCCGACTCGGCCGCGCTGTCGGCGTTGGAGAAGCGGTTCGCGGAGGCGCGGGACGCCGCGCGCGGGCAGGTCGCCTCGAACGAGTTCAGCTCGCTCCTCGAGCGGAACGGGGTCCAGGGACTGAACGCCTTCACGGCGATGGACCTCACGGCCTACCTCTATTCCCTTCCCTCGAATCGCCTGGAGCTCTGGGCTCTGCTCGAGGGAAGCCGGATGGCGCATCCGGTCTTCCGCGAGTTCTACACCGAGCGGGACGTCGTCTTCGAAGAGCGCCGCATGCGCTACGAGTCGTCGCCCTTCGGGCGTCTCCTCTGGGAGTTCTGGACCAATTCCTTCTACGCGCACCCGTACGGCTGGACCGGCATCGGGTATCCCTCGGATCTGAAGAACCTGAGCCGCGCCGACGGCGAGGAGTTCTATCGCCGCTACTACGTCGGAAAGAACATCACGGTCGGGGTCGTCGGCGACGTCGCGCTGGCGGATCTGAAGAACTATGCGGGGCGGTACTTCTCCGACATCTCGGGCGCAGCGCCGCCGCCGCCCATCGTGACGGTCGAGCCGGAGCAGCGCGCCGAGCGTCGCGTCATCCTCGAGGACAAGGCGCAGCCCCAGATCATGATCGGGTGGCACATCCCGGCCGCGAGCGATCCTTCCTATCGAGCCTTCGCGGCGGCCGCCGATCTCCTCGGCGGCGGTGAGCACTCGCGGCTCCACAAGGCGCTCGTGAAGGAGAAGAAGATCGCCGTGCGCGTCTCCGCGGAGACCGGATTCCCCGGGGAGAAGTACCCGAACATGCTCTTCGCCATCGTCACCCCGGCCACGGGCCAGGATCCGCGGGTCGTGGAGCAGGAAGTCTACCGAGTGATCGGCGAGGCGATGGGCGCGAAGCCGTTCACGCAGACGGAACTGGACGGCCACAAGGTGCGCACGCGCGCGCAGACGGTCCGAGCGGCGCAGGCGAACGGCGAGTTGGCCGCGAATCTGGCTCAGCACCAGACGCTCTACGGAGACTGGCGCGAGTTCTTCCGGGCGGCGCAGCGCGTGCAGGCGCTGACTCTGGCGGATCTCGACGCCGCCATGAAGCGCTCGATGCGAGCCGCCAACCGCACGGTCGCCATGCTCGTGCCGCCCGGCAGCGGCGGCGCCGGGGGAGGAAACTGAGATGAGGACCGCCCTGCATCGAATCGCCCTCGCGGCCCTCACGGGCCTCGTCGCGATCCTCGTGGCCGCGAGCCCCGTGCGCGCCGCCGATCTGGATCCCAAGTTCGATCCCGCGAATCTCACGCTTCCGCCCCTGAACCCCTTCGCGAAGGTGACGCCCGAGCGCGTCGTCTTGAAGAACGGCCTCGTGGTCTATCTCCTGGAAGACCACACGCTCCCCGTCGTTCGCGGCACCGCCTACGTCCGCGCGAGCGCCGCTTGGGTGCCGGCCGACCGAACGGGGCTGGGGAGTCTCACGGCCGCCGTCATGCGCTCCGGCGGCTCCGCCGCGAAGCCGGGTGACTGGCTGGACGACCGACTCGCCGCCATCGGCGCCTCCATCTCGAGCACGATGAGCACCGACTTCGCGTCCGCGGACTTCTGGTGCCTCACGGAAAACGCGCCGGAGGTGCTCGGGCTGCTCGCCGAGATCATTCGGCGACCCGCCTTCCCGGAGGACAAGATCGAGCTGGTCAAAGTCGGGATCCGCCGCTCCATCGCGAGCCGCAACGACGAGCTGATCCAGCTCCTCGTGCGCGTCGCCCGCGAGTCGGTCTATGGAAAGGATTCGCCGTGGGCGCGGAAGCCGGAGTACGCGACGGTGGAGCCGATCGACCGCGAGGACTGTTTGAAGATGCACCGCCTGATCTACGCGCCGAACCGGACCATCCTGGTGCTCTACGGGGATTTCAAAGCCGCGTCGATGAAGAAGCAGGTGCAGGCGGCGTTCGGCGACTGGGCGCGAGGCGACGGACGGACGCCGGAGGAGCCCGGCGTGCCGGCGACGACGGAAC
>DATIQI010000049.1:0-1750 GCA_035470985.1 Acidobacteriota bacterium | reverse complement strand
TTGCGCCGCGCGATCTCCGTCGCGCCCTCCGCCTCGATCGCCACGCCGAGGATCGCCGCGGACCTCTCGATGATCCTCGCCAGGTCCGACGCGGGATAGTAGTCGAGCCGCGCCGACATGCCGAAGCGGCCGCGGAGCGGCGCCGAGAGGAGCCCGGTCCGCGTGGTCGCTCCGACTAGCGTGAAGCGCTTCAGGTCGATCCGGACGCTTCGCGCGCTCGGCCCCCGGTCGATCATGATGTCGAGGCAGAAGTCCTCGATGGCGGGATAGAGGTACTCCTCCACGACCGGGTTCATCCGGTGGATCTCGTCGATGAAGAGGATGCCCCGCTCGTCCAGATTGGTGAGGATGCCCGCGAGGTCGGCCGCCCGCTCCAGCACCGGGCCCGACGTCTGGGTGAAGGAGACGCCCATCTCGGCCGCGAGGATGGAGGCGAGCGTCGTCTTCCCGAGCCCGGGAGGGCCGTGGAAGAGGATGTGATCGAGCGCTTCGCCGCGTCCGTTCGCGGCCTCCACGGCGATCCGGAGCTGCTCGCGAAGGCCGCGCTGACCGACGAACTCGCCGAGCTGCCGCGGCCGGAGGCTCTTGTCGAGCTCCCCTTCCCCAGCGATCGGCTCGGGATCGGTGATCCGCTCGTCCTCGGTCATGCGGGAACTCTAGCGCACTTTCTGTTGGAGCGCGCGGCGGATGATCGCCTCGATTCCCGCGCCGGCGCCCAGATCTTGGAGCGCCTCCTGCACCGCGGCCTGCGCCCCGCCGCGCGTGAAGCCGAGCGCCTGGAGCGCGGTCGCGGCGTCGGAGGCGACACTCGCCGTGAGCGCCCCGGGAAGTCCGGCCCCGGCCGGCGCGGCGGGCGACGCGGGCGCGGCCTTCTCGCCCAGCTCCACGACGAGGCGCTGCGCGAGCTTCTTCCCGACGCCGGGGAGCGTCTGGAGGAACTCGGCGTCGCCGCTTCCCAGCGCTTCGCGGACGCGCAGGGCGGTGGCGCCCGAGAGGATCCCGACCGCGAGCCTCGGGCCGATCCCCGAAACCGAGATCAGCCGCTCGAAGAGGTCGCGCTCCACGACGTCGGCGAAGCCATAGAGGAGGAGCGCGTCCTCGCGGACGTGCAGGTAGGTGAGGAGATGGACCTCCTTGCCCACGGCGGGGAGCGTCTCGAAGCAGGAGACGGAGATGAGGAGCCGCAGGTCGAACCCGCCGGTCCGCACCACGGCGGCGGTCGGCGTCTTCGCGGAGAGAACGCCGGAGACGGCGTCGATCATCGCTTCCTCCCGAGAATTCCCGGAACGCGGTGGGCGTGGCAGAGCGCGACCGCCAGCGCGTCGGCCTCGTCCTCGCGGAGCGCCGCTCCCTGCGGCGCCTGCGGCAGGAGCCGGCGGACCATGAAGGCCACCTGCTCCTTCGCGGCCGCGCCCTGGCGGACGACGGCCATCTTCACTTCGGGGGCGGTGTACTCGTAGAGCGCGGCGCCGCTCTGGCGGGCCGCGAGGAGGACCACGCCGCGAACATGCCCGATCTGGAGCGCCGAGTGCGCGCTCTTCCGGACGAACGCGGTCTCGACGGCCACCTCGTCGGGGCGCCAGCGCTCGAGGAGCGCGGCGAGCGCCTCGTGGATGGCGAGGAGGCGGTCGGCGAAGGGGAGCGTGGCCCGCGTGGTGATGACGCCCGAGTGCTCGTAGCGGATCCGGCTCCCGTCGCGCCGGACGAAGCCGTAGCCGGTGGCGCGGCTCCCGGGATCGATGCCGAGAAT
>DATIQI010000048.1:0-3939 GCA_035470985.1 Acidobacteriota bacterium | reverse complement strand
GAGGCGCCGCCGCGCGGCGGGTGGTGCGCCGGCTTCGAAGCCGCGGGACGGGTCCGGCGCGGCGAACTCCTCGCGCGCGCGACGGTCGTAGCGGAGCGCGCGGCGCGGACGAGAGGGCTGGAAGGGCTCGGCGTCGCGACCGAGCTTGGCGCCGAGGCGGCGCTCGGTCTCCCCGGCGCGGAGATCACGCTGGCCGACCGCTGGGACGCGGCCGGGTCGCACCGCGTCCGGCTCTACCTCGACGTCTCGCTCGGAGCGGCCGCCGCCCTCCGGGTCGGGAGAGCGGCGGCGCCCGCGCGGATCGGCGTCGCGCTCACCGCGCGCGCCGGTCCGTGCGCGGTGAGCGTCGGCCGGCTGGAAGACCCGGACGGAGCGGCCGTCGCCTCGGTCGAGGTCCGCTTCGAGCGGACCCGCTCACTTGAGCAGGATCAGCTTCCTCGCGTCGGTCGCGCCGGGAGCGCGGAGCCGGTAGAAGTAGGCGCCGCTTCCGACCGGCTTCCCATCGTCGTCCGTCCCGTTCCAGAGAACCGAGTAGAGGCCGGCCTCGTGCACGCGATCCACCAGCGTCCGCACGCGCGCGCCGTTCACGCCGAAGATGTCGATCCGGACCGCTCCCTTCGCGGCGACGGCGTACTTGATGGTGGTCACCGGATTGAAGGGGTTCGGAGCGTTCTGGAAGAGCTCCGTGCGGAGCCTCGGCGCGCCGGACGCCGGGGCCTCCTCCTCCACCGCGGCGGCGCTGTAGCAGGCGGCCTCCAGGAAGTAGTTCTGCAGGAGATCCCGCGTGAGGCGGAGCTGCTCGCCTCCTTCGTCGATGGCGTTGAAGCTGAAGCCCATGAAGACCGCGCGCGCGCTGTCGGGACCGAATCCGGAGTACTTGGTCGCGTAGCGCGTGGCCGCGGGCTGCGTGTTGGGGTAGCGGAGCAGGACGCCCGACTTCCCGCTGATCTGCGCGGTCGTCGACTGGGCCACGAGGTCGTAGGCGTCGATCTGCGGGCAGCCGCCGTCCAGGTGGAAGAGACGCGAGGCCGTCGGTCCGCCCGGGAAGCCGGATACCAGCGGGAAGAGCGAGTCCTGGGGAACGTTCTCCCAGATGTCGCGCAAGTAGCGGGTGCCGCAGGTGAAGCCGAGGAAGGCGTTGAAGTCCTTGTCCTGCGTCGCCAGCTCGTAGGCGACATTGTCGCCGGTGATCCAGAAGTTCCGGTCCTTGCCCGTCTGCTGGATCCACGACTGGATGACCTGCTGGTCCTCGGGCGTGATCGTGAAGGACTGGAGATCTCCCGCGTGCCAGATGATCGTCTTGTACTGGAGGAGCGAGTTCACCGACGTGACCGGCCAGTGGTACTGCTGGTCGGCGGGATCCGAGCCGCCGAGGCAGTTCCCGATGCCGCTCGTCGGTCCGTTCACGTCCCACGTATCGAACTTGTAGCCCCAGGCGGCCAGGGCGTCGGCGATGTAGGGCCGGGCCTCGCGTCCCGCGAAATGGTTCACGAAGAGGATCGTCGCGAGACTGTCGAAGCAGCTCATCACGGGGTTCGTCGCCGTCTTCCGCGGGAGGATGGTGGCGGAGAAGTAGCGCTGCGCCGTGGGCGCGTCGGCGGGGAGATAGGCCGTCTGGTCGAGGCTGTCGGTGACCTCGAAGTAGTACTCGAGGTTCGAGTTCGCCGGATAGGAGCCGGCGGGGACGTCGGCGTAGCGGAACGTCGGAAGGACCGGATTGGACACCGCGAGCGGCGTGTTGGAGAACGACCCTCCGTTCACGCGATAGAGCATCCGGCCCGTCTTGTAGCCGCGCGAGGCGCTCACCTGGACGACCGCGCTGTCCCCGAGCGGCGTGTTGAAGTTGTCGTCGTTGAAGAAGGGCGACGTCTGGAACGTGTCGTTGAAGAGGTCAATGTCGCGCGAGATGAAAGAAGGAGGCGCGAGCCCGATCGTTCCGAGCGCGAGATTGTCGAAGAGCGTGTACGTGTTGCCGTACGCGGCGACGCCGCCGCAGAAGACGTGCGAGAGGTCCTCCACGCGGAGCCGGAACTGGACGGAGTCGCGGTTTCCGCCCGCCGGGAGCGGGAGGCGCTGGCGCGCCCAGTCCTTCGTGCCGCCGTAGTAGACGAAGTTGGTCGGATTGGTCCAGAGGCTCCACGACGCGTCGCCCGCGTTCCGCGCGCGGTACTCCACCTCGTAGAAGTAGCAGCCGTTCAGCGGCAGGTTCCGGTAGACGTCGAACTCGACGAAGACGGTGCTCGCCTTGTTCGTGACGATCGGCGGCGAGATCACCGCGTTGTTCAGGCGCGGGACGAGCGTCAGGACCACCGGGTCGTACATGGTCCAGACCTTCGACGCGTTCGCGGTGCAGATGTCCTCCGTGGGAACGGCCGACCGGATCGAGTAGAAGTCGCCGACGCCGGGAAACGTGGAGACGTACCAGGTCTGGCCGTCGTTGGTGCCGTCGTCGAAGAGGCGGACGTCGGCTCCCGACTTGATGGTGATGTTGTCGACGTTCCATCCGTCGCCCGGGTAGAGGCCGTCGGCCGACGACCAGCCCACGTCCGACTCGAAGACGAACCGGAAGGCCACCGGGTTGTACTTCTGACGGATCGAATCGGGAAGGACCACGGTGAAGCTGTCGCATCCCTGGCCGTTCGGGACCTTGCCCGTGAAGCTCGCGAGGGGGATCCACGTGGTCTCGATGTCGAGCACCTCGACGTGGGCGAAGTCGTACCCGGGCTCCACGTCGAGCCGGTGCTTGAATCCGATGGTCACGGGCGTGCCGAGCGGGATCCCGGCGAGATCCACGGTGCCCTCGAGATACTGCGTCCAGTTGTTGTCGTAGCCCGCCCGGTTCGGATCGTAGATCCACGTCGAATCGATGAGGCCGCACCACCACGAGGAGTCCTGGCAGCCGAGGAACGAGTCGCGATGCCAGGCGGTCGGCTGGAGCGAGAGGTCCTGGTGCGTCCATCCGCCCGCGTTGTTGGGGCTCGAGAGCGCTTCGAGATTGGTGCTGTAGACGTAGACCGTCTCGCCGGCCGCGGCCGCACGGCTCCAGGCGCGCGCGCGCTGAACGGCGCGATCCGTGGGCGCCGCCCCGTCGATCTGCGTGGGGAACCGGCCCGGCGGGAAGGGCGGGGGCTCGCCCCCGGGAGGGGCGTTAGCGGCGGCCGCGGGTCCCGCGAGGAGGAGGATGGAGAAGAACGAACGGAGCCAGATCGTGCCGCGACGTCGCATGGGGGGAGTCCTCCGGGCAGTCCTCGAGAAGGAGCCGGTGCGGGTCCATCGATTCGGGGCGGTGAATGGAACGAGCGGTATGGAAAATGGAGCAGCCCAGCGTCATGTCGCCTCGCGTGGTGCTTGTCTGCCAAGTTGCCGCGACCGCCGTCGACGTCCGGGGTGGACGGGTCTCGCTTGACGGGACGTGCTTGTCACATTATACCGCACCGTTCCCCAGAACTCCAGCGGAAACTCGCATGGCACAAAGACTTCCAAGGCATTCTCTTCGCCGGCGGCGGCGCCGCGCCAGGCCCGGCCTCCGTTGTCGGCGTCCGGAGGCTCTGCTACCATGCGGCCGAATAGAGACATACGGCGGATCGTCACATTCGTTGGACTCCTGGCATCGGCGATCGAGGCGAGCGAGTCGCAGGCGCGACTGGCCCTCGACGAAGTGCTACCCGACTCGGTCGCGAATGCCGCGGTCCCGTGGATCCCCGACCGCGTGGAGGAGCACGAGGCGCCCGAGCGGCTGGACGAGCCCGAGCGTCCCTCGCGGCTCGGCGCGAGCGCGTCGCGCGGATCGAACGGAGCGGTGCGCTTCTGGCTTCGATCGCGCGCGCTCTCGCTGTCGGCCGCCCGGGAAGCACGAGGCGACGACGACCATCAGCTCAGCGGCAACTTGAGCGTGGATCCTGCGCGGCGATCGAGCCGCCCGGCGGCGACAGTGAGGAC
>DATIQI010000047.1:0-8099 GCA_035470985.1 Acidobacteriota bacterium | reverse complement strand
GTGCTAGACTTTGTGAATCTGTCGCGTCGCCGTATGTCGCGGCGACGAAACGCCGAGGAGGCTGCCGTGGGATCTGTTCGCGTCGCGCTGGTGGGCGTGGGTAACTGTGCGTCCGCCCTCGTTCAAGCTCCTCCGCTCGTACGACTACCACGGCGTCCTGCGGCGGGGGTACGCTCTCGTCTGGAGCGAGGACCGGACGCGGCTCGTGCCGCGCGCGGCCGCGCTCCGGACCGATGCGACGATCGAGCTTCAATTCGACGACGGACGCGCGGAAGCGCGCGTGACGCGCGCGCCGCTCCCGGCGCGAGAGGAGGGTTCATGAAGAAGCCGTCCGCGAACGCCCCCACGGGCGCCGCGCCGGAATCGAACGCGACGTTCGAGGCGAGGATGGAGCGCCTCGAGGCGCTGGGGGAGAAGCTGGAGGAGGGGAATCTCTCGCTCCAGGAGTCGATCGATTCGTTCGAGGAGGGGATGAAACTGGTGAAGCACTGCTCGACCGTGCTGCAGGAGGCCGAGCTGCGGATCCAGAAACTCACGCGGGAAGCGGAGGAGACGCCGACGTCCCCGCCCGCCTCGCGCGAGAAACGGGACGAGGATGGCGGCGGCGACGAACTCCCGTTTTGAGCGCGCGCTCGCGCGCCTGGTCCCTCGGGTGGACCGGACGCTCGAGCGTCTTCTGCCGCGAACGACGGAGGAGCCGCGCCGGCTCCACCAGGCCATCCGCTACAGCGTCTTCGCGGGCGGGAAGCGGCTCCGCCCCGTCCTCTGCCTCCTCGCCTGCGACTCGGTGGGGGGCCGGACGGCCGACGCCCTCCCGGCGGCCGCCGCGCTCGAGATGATCCACACCTTCAGCCTCATCCACGACGACCTCCCGGGGATGGATGACGACGACTGGCGGCGCGGGCGGCCTTCGAACCACGTCGTGTTCGGCGAGGGGATGGCCATCCTGGCGGGCGACGCGCTCCTGAATCTCGCCTTCCAGACGCTGGCGCGCGCGCCGCTCGGCCGCGTGCGCGACCCCCGTCTCCTCTGGGAGACGGTCGGAGCCGCGACCGGGACCGACGGCATGATCGGCGGACAGGCGCTCGACCTCCTGTACGAAGGAAAGCACGTCTCCTTCGCCCGCGTCCTCGCGATGCACCGGCGGAAGACGGGCGCGCTCCTCCGCGGCTCGCTCCGGCTCGGCGCGCTCCTCGGCGGCGCCACGCCGGCCCGGCTTCGCGCCTTCGAGGCGTACGGGGAGCGGATCGGGCTCGCGTTCCAGATCACGGACGATCTCCTGAACGTGCGGGCGACGCGACGCCAGGCGGGCAAGAGCGTCGGCTCCGACCGAACGAAGGGGAAAGCGACGGCCGCGACCCGCGCCGGCGTGGCGCGGGCGGAAGGAACCGCCGCGCGGCTCCTCGCGGAGGCGGCCGCCCTGGCGCCCCGCCTCGGCCGCCGGGCCCCCGAGTTCGTCTCCCTGGCGGAAACGCTGCTTCACAGGACGAGATAGGCGCGGCCATGGCCCATCTGCCCTCGAGTCCGCTCTTCCACGCGCTCGCCTGCGGGTTTCTCGTCCAGATCACCAAGGTGTTGACCTTCCTCGTCCGGGAGAAGAAAATCAACATCAGGCGGTTCGTCGAAACGGGCGGAATGCCGAGCTCGCACGCCGCGTCGGTCATGGCGCTCAGCACGTGCGTGGGGCTGCGCGAGGGATTCGGATCGGTCTTCTTCGCGATCTCGCTCTACTTCAGCCTCATCGTCATGTACGACGCCGCCGGCCTTCGGCGCGCGGCGGGCCGGCAGGCGAGCCTGCTGAACCGGATCCTCGTGGAGCACATCCAGCTCCCGGGGCCGCCGCACCAGCAGCTTCGCGAGTTGCTCGGCCACACGCCGTTCGAAGTGCTGGTGGGCGCCGTCATCGGCGTCCTTTTTTCGATGGCCGTCTACCGCCCCCCGGGGGGACCGTGACCCACGATCATCTGAACCTCGTTCGAAGCCCCGCCGACCTCAAGCGCCTGGCTCCGGAAACGCTGCCGCTCCTCGCCGAGGAGATGCGCGACCGGATCGTTCAGGTCGTCTCCAAGAACGGGGGCCACCTGGCTCCGAGCCTCGGCGTCGTCGAGCTGACGATCGCGCTCCACTACGTCTTCGACACGCCGCGCGACGTCCTCATCTGGGACGTGGGACACCAGGCCTACCCCCACAAGATCCTCACCGGACGGAACGACCGCTTCGACACGCTCCGCCAGGAGGGAGGGCTCTCCGGCTTCCCGCGCCGCGTCGAGAGCGAGTACGACCCCTTCGGCACCGCGCACGCGTCCACCTCCATCTCGGCGGCGCTCGGCTTCGCGCGCGCCCGCGACCTCCGCGGCGAGACGAACAAGGTCATCGCCGTCATCGGCGACGGCGCCCTCACGGGCGGCATGGCGTACGAGGCGCTGAACCAGGCGGGCGTCCTCGGCACCGATCTCCTCGTCGTCCTGAACGACAACTCGATGTCCATCTCGCCGAACGTCGGGGCGATCTCCCGCTACCTGACGAAGATCACCTCCGCGCCGGTCTACCGTCGTTTCGAGGCCGACGTCTGGGAGCTCCTGGGCAAGCTCCCCGCGGGCGGACGGGCGCGCGAGCTGGCGAGCCGGATCAAGGAAGGGCTGAAGAACCTCGTCGTCCCGACGCTTCTCTTCGAGGAGATGGGCTTCAAGTACTACGGCCCGATCGACGGCCACGACCTGCCGACCCTGATCGAGGTCCTCCGGCAGCTGAGCGAGTTCAAGGGCCCGATCCTCCTCCACACCCTGACGCGGAAGGGGAAGGGGTACAAGTTCGCCGAGGACGATGCCCGGAAGTTCCACGGTCTGGGCGCCTTCGACAAGATGACGGGCGCCGCGCCGAAGAAGACGGGCGGGGGCGTGCCCGCCTACACGGAGGTCTTCGGCGACGCGCTCCTCGCGATCGCGGAGCGCGACCCCAAGGTCGTGGCGATCACGGCGGCCATGCCCGACGGCACGGGCCTCGCCAAGTTCGCCACGCAACTGCCCGACCGGTTCCACGACGTCGGCATCGCCGAGCAGCACGCGGTCTGTTTCTCCGCCGGCCTCGCCGCGGCGGGGATGAAGCCGTTCGCGACCATCTACTCCACGTTCCTCCAGCGCGCCTACGACCAGATCGTGCACGACATCGTCATCCAGCGCCTTCCGGTCCGCTTCGCGCTCGACCGCGCGGGCCTGGTGGGCGAGGACGGCGCGACGCACCACGGGCTCTTCGACATCGCGTACCTCCGCTGCCTGCCGGGGATGGTCCTGATGGCGCCGAAGGACGAGAACGAGCTCCGCCACATGCTCCTCACGATGTCCGAGCACGATCGGGGACCGATCGCCGTCCGCTACCCGCGCGGCGCGGGCGCCGGCGTGCCGCTCGACGAGACGCTCCGTCCCATTCCGATCGGGGAAGGAGAGCTGCTCCGTCCGGGCACCGATCTCCTCCTCGTCGCCTACGGCACCATGGTCGGCGCCGCGATGAAGAGCGCCGAGGGCCTCGCCGCCAAGGGGATCCAGGCGGCCGTGCTGAACGCGCGCTTCGCGAAGCCGCTCGACGAGCGCCTCATCCTGGAATGGGCGCGCCGCGTGCCACGCGTCGCGACGCTCGAGGAGGGCTCTCTCATCGGAGGCTTCGGCGACGCGGTCCTGGAACTCCTGGCGGCGCATCCGATCCCCGGGCTTCGCACACGCGCCTTCGGCGTGCCCGACCGGCTCTTCGACCACGCGACCCGCGACGCGCTCCTGCGCGCCGCCGGGCTCCACCCCGACGTCCTCGTCCCGGAACTGGAGCGCTGGCTCCGCGACGAGCCCCGCGCCACCTCGGAGCCGCTCGCCCCCGTCGCGTCGAACGCATGACCCGCCCGCCGCGCCACCTCGGCATCGTCGGTAACCGGGGCAAGGAGGGGGTGCGCTCGCTGCTGCCGCCGCTCGTCCGCTGGATCCGCGAGCAGGGAGTGCCCGTCTCCGTGGAGCGCGCCCTCGGCCGCGGCCTGAAGGGCGTGGGGCCCGGGGTCTCGCTCGCCACCCTCGTCCGCCGATCCGACGTGCTCCTCGTGCTGGGCGGCGACGGCACGATGCTCCACGCGGCGCGCGCCGTGCGGGAAGGGCTCCCGCTCCTCGGCGTGAACCTCGGGAGCCTCGGTTTTCTCACCGAGACGGGCGTGGAGTCGCTCTACCCCGCGCTCACGCGCCTCTTCCGCGGCCAGTACGAGATCGAGCGGCGCATGATGCTGGAGACGACCGTCCGTTCGGCGAAGGGGGCGCGGATCTGGAGCGGCGTGGGCCTGAACGACGCCGTGATCCATCCGCGCGACCGGTCGCGCGTGATCGCGATGGACATCCGGATCGATCCGACCCCGATCGGAACGTTGGTCGCGGACGGCCTGATCGTCGCCACGCCGACCGGGTCCACCGCCTACTCGCTCTCGGCCGGAGGCCCGATCGTGCGGCCGACCATCGAAGCGCTCGTCGCGACGCCGATCAGTCCCCACACGCTCACCTTCCGCCCGCTCCTGGTCGGGGCCGACGAGACGATCCGCCTCTCGCTCCGCGCCGGGCATCCGCGCGCCATGCTCACGATCGACGGGCAGGTGACGCGCCTCGTGAAGCCGGGCGAGGAGATCGAGATCCGCCGCGCGAGGCGGCACGTCTCCCTGATCACGCTCCGGCACGGCTCCTTCTACGACGTCCTCCGCACCAAGTTCGCCTGGGCCGAGCCGCCCCGCTCGGCGCGACCGCGGGGGTAGCCTTGCTCTCCTGGCTCTCGATCCAGGGTCTCGCTCTCGTCGAATCGCTGGAGCTCGAATTCGGGCCCGGCCTGAACGTCCTCACCGGCGAGACGGGGGCGGGAAAGTCGATCGTGCTCGGCTCGATCGGACTCCTCCTCGGCGAGCGCGCCGACGCCGCGTGGCTCCGCGCGGGCGCCGCGCGGGGATTCGTGGAAGGCACGTTCGATCTCTCCGGACGCCCCGATCTCATGGAGGCGGTCCGCGCGCTCGACATCGAGCCGGAAGAGGACCGGGTCGTCGTCCGCCGCGAGATCCACGCGGACGGACGGAGCCGCGCCCTCGTGAACGGCCGCACGCTCCTCCTCGCGCCGCTTCGCGCGCTGGGCGAGGTGCTGGTGGATCTCCACGGACAGCACGAGCACCAGCAACTCCTCCGGGCCGAGCGCCAGGAGGATTTCTACGATCTCTGGGCGGGAACGCTGGACGACCGCCGGGCGCTCGAGGCCGGGCGGGCGCGGCTCCTCGCCGCGCGGCGCGAGCTGGGCGACGCGCGGGCGCGATGGGAGTCGGACCGGGAGAACGAGGCGCGCCTCCGCGAGGACGCCGAGGAGCTGAAGCGGGCCGCGCTCCGCGAGGACGAAGAGGAGACGCTCCGGCGGGAGCGCGACCGGCTCCACCACCGCGAACGGCTCGTCGCCGGCGTCTCCGAGGCGGCCGACGCGATCCTCGACGACGAGCGCGGAACGGGCGCGGTCCTACGGCGCGCGATCCGGGGCCTCCAGCACGCGGCCGCGGCCGACCCGGGCCTCGCGCCCCTGGCGGACGAAGCCCAGGAACTCCTGAACCGCGCCGCCGAACTGGGCGACCGGATCGACGCCGAGCGGAGCCGCCTCCTCGAGGAGCCGCTCGACCTCGAATCGCTGGAGGCCCGCCTCGATCGGATCCACCGCCTGAAGCGGAAGCACGGAACCGACGTCGCGGGTCTCGTCGCGCTGGAGCGCGAGCTGGCGGAGCGGCTCCGCGCGCTCGGACCGGCCGACGACGATCTGCGCGATCGCGAGCGCGCGCACGCCGCGGCGCTCGCGGAGCACGGCGCGCGACTCGACGCGTTCCTCGACGCCCGCGCGGCGACGAAGGCCTCGTTCGAGCGCGAGGTCGGCTCGCGCCTCGCGCGGCTCGGCTTCGGGAAGGCCGCGCTCCGCGTCGCGTTCGCCGACCGGGAGGGCGTCCGCGCCTCGGCCCGCGGCGCGGGTCCGCTCGTTGACCCCGCTTCCATCCCGGGCCTACACTTCGAGTTCCAGCCGAATCCCGGCGAGCCGGCCCGGCCGCTCCAGCGGATCGCGTCGGGGGGCGAACTCTCGCGGGTCATGCTGTCGGTCAAATCCTTGATGGCGGAGCGCGATCGCGTGGCGGTGCTCGTATTCGACGAAGTCGATCAGGGAATCGGCGGCGGCGTGGCCGAGGAAGTCGGCGCGCTCCTTCGCGCGCTCGGCGCGCGGCGCCAGGTCCTCTGCATCACGCACCTCCCGATGATCGCCGCGTTCGGCGCGCGTCACTTCGAAGTGGCGAAGTCGGCGCGGCAGGGACGGACGACGACCACGGTCCGCCCGCTGGAAGGGGACGAGCGCGTGGAGGAGCTGGCGCGGCTCCTGGCCGGCGCGCGCGCCTCGGCCACGACGCTCGCGCAGGCGCGCGAGCTCTTGAGAGCGGCGGGGGAGGGAACCCGCTCCTCGAAGTCCTCGGCGAACGCCTCCGCGATCCCCGGAGCGGCCGCGCGCGCCGCCGGCGCCAAGCGCCGGACGAAGGGCGCCGCCTGACGCGGGCCCGACCTCACGCATGATCTCCCCGACGCTCGAAGAATTCCGCGCCCTCGCGCGCGCCTCGAATCTCGTCCCCGTGACCCGCGAGGTCCTCGCCGACCACGACACGCCCGTCAGCGCCTTCGCCAAGCTGAATCGCGGCGACGCCGCGTTCCTCCTCGAGAGTCTCGAAGGAGGGGAGACGTGGGGGCGCTACTCCATCCTCGGATTCCGGCCCTCCATGGAATTCAGGTCGAAGGGGCGCGTGGTGGAGATCCGCCGCGGCGAGCGGACCGAGCGGACGGAGCGCGACGATCCTCTGGAGGCTCTGGGAGAGCTCCTGGCGACGGTCCGCGCCGCGTCGGTTCCAGGGCTCCCGCCCTTCAGCGGCGGCGCCGTGGGAATGGTCGGGTACGACTACGCGCGATTCCTGGAAAGACTCCCGGCGACGCTTCCCGACGATCTCGGCCACCCCGATCTTCACTTCGTCTTTCCGGACGTCGTCCTCGTCTTCGACAATTTCCGCCACCGCCTCCGTCTCGTCGTGAACACGCGGCCGGAAGGGAATCCCGACCGCGCCTATCGCGAGGCGGTCGCCGTGATGGACGAGATGCTCGCGCGCCTCGCGCAGCCCGCGCCCGGCGCGGCCGGCCCCCACGCGGCCGCGGGGGCCCAGGGCTCCGACACGCCCGATCTCGCGTTCACGAGCACTATGGGCGCCGACGAATACCGGAAGGCGGTCGAGCGGGCGAAGGAGCACATCCGCGCCGGCGACGTGGTCCAGGTGGTCCTGGCGCATCGCCTCCAGGCGACCGCGGCCGTCGCCCCGTTCGACGTCTACCGGGCGCTTCGCATCCTGAACCCGTCGCCTTACATGTTCTATCTCCGCTTCCCGGACCGCTCCGTCGCGGGCTCCTCGCCCGAGATCCTCGTCCGCTCCTCGGGGGGCCGCGTGGCGCTTCGCCCGATCGCCGGGACGCGGCCCCGCGGCGCGACCCGCGCCGAGGACGACGCGCTCGCGAAGGAGCTCCTCGAGAGCGAGAAGGACCGCGCCGAGCACGTGATGCTGGTCGACCTGGGACGAAACGACCTCGGCCGGATCGCGCGCGTCGGAAGCGTGAACGTCACGGAGCTGATGCGGGTGGAGCGCTACTCTCACGTCAGGCACCTCGTGAGCCACGTGGAGGCGGCGCTTCGCGTGGGGCTCGGCCCGCTCGACGTCCTCCGGGCCTGCTTTCCGGCGGGCACCGTGTCGGGCGCTCCGAAAAAGCGCGCCATGGAGATCATCGAATCGCTGGAGCCGGCGCGGCGCGGGGCGTACGCGGGGGCGATGGGGTACATCGACTTCCACGGGAACGCCGACTTCTGCATCACCATCCGGACCGCCACGTTCGACGGCGGACGGATCCACCTCGGCGTCGGCGCGGGCATCGTGGCCGACTCCGACCCCGAGGCGGAGTGGCAGGAAACCCGGAACACGGGGCGCGCGGTCGAGGAAGCCGTCCGGCTCGCCCTGCGAGGGCTCGACGCGTGATCCTCCTCATCGA